>SCVR01000427.1 GCA_004296805.1 Dehalococcoidia bacterium | reverse complement strand
TATGGAAGCTAATGGAAGCACAAGTTGGTACTGAACAATGGTCAGAATCACAAATCAACAATAACACATGTAATGTTCAAACATTTGAAAACACAACTGGATTCTATATCGATGTATTAAGAGAAAATAAAGATGGCAAATTTCTTATCACATATGGCAAAAAAACTGATCAACCATTAGAGTCATTTTTGTATTATACAAATACAAATGAAAACAAAACAAATACCAAATTTGGATTTGTTCAGGAAATTGATGGCATAACATCTGATGAAGCAGAAATCGGAGATCAAATTATTACTTCAAAGCCAGATGTAGCCAAAAAATTCTTTGATAAAAAGGAAAAACGAATTGGTAAATCCTCCAATAGTTTCATTGATCTTGATGAACTAACTCAAATTAAAGAGCTAAAACAAAACGAGAAACTTGACAAGAAAAAGACCGACCTTACATCTGAGACTGTTTACTTTAAGAAAGAAAATCACGATTCGTTAATCTTTGATTTTTCAAAGGCAAGTAACGAATTTTCTAATATGAACATTGAGAACAAAAATGGTAAATTGAAAACTACTTTCGAGTTCCTTACAGCAGCTAAGTCACTTAGGAAGGGCGAAACAGTGTTTTTGGATCCAACTGTTACTTTCAGTAGTGGGACATTTGTGCAGGTAGCAGCTGAGGGCACCGGTACTAACTGCGCGACTCCTGATAATATCTCTCAACCATCTCAGTCAAAAGCCACTGTAACCAAGACTAGCAGTGCGACAGGATGTAAGAGAACATCACGAGAATTCAACATAAGCTCAATTGATAGTAGAGCAGTAGTAACTGATGTCAAAACATCTTTTACCGTTGCTGCAGCTGCAGGAACTCGAACTTGTGAAATCAAACCAATTCAATTCCAGCCTACTGGATATACCATTGGAGGAACACAAGCATCTCCTGAACCAGACGCAAAGGAATTGTGGAACGATATTGGAAATGGAACAGCTTATGCAACAGGCATTACATGTGCATCATCTGGAGGACCAATCGACCTAGGTACTAGTGCTGATTCTGATTTACAGACTGCAATTGATAATGGTATAACTTGGTTTGCTCTTGGTTGGAAACTAGAAAGTGAAGCAAGACCTGCATCTGGTGGTGAAATTGGTTCAAGCTTTAGCGGCATAACACTTACTGTAAAATACGATTTCAAATCTAAGTTATCAGAAAAACTAGGAATTACAGACTCTGTTTTATTCATTAAAAACATATCAAATAGCGCTTCAGAAAAACTAGGAATTACAGACTCTGTTTTAATTATCAAAACAGTATCGCAACATGTTTCAGAAAACCTCGGTGTTACTCATACAGTAAAAATCACTCCGTTAACTTCCTTTAATGAAAAATTTGGATTGCAAGATACTGTAACTGTAAAAAAGACCGCCATTTCACTTTCTGAAAATCTGGGAAATACAATGACAACACAATTCAATAGAAAAACTGGAGATCAACTCTTATCTGAGAACCTTGGAATGACTGATACTATTTCAATAGGCAAAGTTAACTTTGTTGCATTATCTGAAAATCTGGGATTAAGCGACGTTATTGGCAAGAGCAAAATAAAATTCCTGACAGAAAACTTGGGAATAACAGATACCACTTCAACAGAAAGATTCCCAAGCGTTGAGTTTAACACACAAAATAGTTGTACCACAATTCCTAACGGATCAACAAGCAAAACACTTACTGCCGGAATTGACTATACTCAGCCACAAGGAGAAGCATTCATCAGAATTGTAGACACTAGATTGCAAGGTATAGGTAGAACAGCTGGAGGTGGAACACAAAATGCCGATGATGTCACTGTTTATCTAAGTGATCCTGACTTTGCGGGAGGCTCAGTCACTTTGACTAGAACAGGCTCTACCAATGACGACAGAGTTTGTTGGCAAATAGTTGATTATCAAGGATTGTCAAGCAATGCAAACGCCATTAAAGTCCGTGCAACAGGTTCTGTTTCCTACACCAGTACCGGTCTATTTGTAACAACACCTTCAATATCCGGAATTGTAGATGATAGCAAGGTAGCTGTCTTTATCACAGGACAGAGAAATGTAGATACTGCGGCAACCGATTGGAATACGGCACTAAGTACATCATCATGGATTGCTGTCTCCGACATTGCTAACTTTACCAGGGGAGAAGCATCAAGTGATGCAAACTCTCTTAGTTACGCAGTAGTTGAATTCACAGGAAGTAACTGGTCCGTACAAAGAAAAGAACATAAATACGCTACAACAAATGCTGAAACCGAGACCATTACAGATATTGGTTCTACAAGCAGAGCATTTTTCCAAAGTCAACACAGAGCGGGAACCGGTCTACAGGGTCTTGATGAAGCAGGCGAAGAAGTCTACTTTAGCGCAACAAACCAAATTACATTTGACTTGGAAAACACAGCTTCAACTCCATCAAACATTGCTTCGGTAGTGTGGGTGGTATCTAATAGTCAAATTGGTGATGACGCTATGATAGTACAGCATGTTAGTGGAACAAGAAGCGGGGGAGCCACCGAAGAGTATGTACAAAATCTTTCCATAAACACGGTAAGAAGTCTGAGTACTACATCCATAATGGGTGAAAATGCGCGTAGCAGTGGAACTGGAACTACTTTCCCAGTAGGTAGCATCGCTTTCAACATAAATGCTACAAATAATGTTGTACTGTATACATCAGATACTGCCAATACTCAGAACTATAGATTCCAAGTTGTACAATGGCCATTAAAGCCTGCAAAAACTCATTCAGCTACATTAA
>SCVR01000117.1 GCA_004296805.1 Dehalococcoidia bacterium | reverse complement strand
CGCTGTACGTGCGCGCCGCACCACGCGCAGGAGCGGAGTTGAGATCCGTATAGAACATATGTACGCTATAGGGGCCGGTGGCAGACCGCTCCGCGCCTCAGGGGAGTGAAGGAGGGCCGATGTAGCAACAGACGTATGAAGACGGCAGGGACGTCCGGGAGCCTTCCCGGAGCCTAGCCGTCGGCTGGGAGTCGACGGGATGGATCCTTCGACCGCTCACTGTCTCGTTGAGGCGGCGCGGCTCTGCGTACCAATCCTCCGAGTCTTCTTACAGACGCTGCTCAAACGTGCCCGAGGGCACACTCAGGATCACCTTCTTGCCCACGTCCTCCATGAAGATCATCTGAATCAAAGTGCACTCCGAGAGTCCCACGCGGCGCTCCTTCTGATCGCGCTGAGGGACTCGGGCCTCGAGCCACGGCGCCCCCGCCGGTCTGGGCGGAGGCATCGTCGACCGCCCTAGTTTTCGAGACTCGCCCGCAACTCCGCCAGCGCCTGCTCCGGCGTCTGCTCGCGGTTGAACGTCGCGCTTCCCGCCACCAGCAGCGTGGCGCCCGCGTCCACGCACATCGAGGCGTTGTGCGCCTTCACGCCCCCGTCGACTTCGATGGGCAACACGAGGCCGCTGGCGTCTGCGCGGGCGCGCAGTGTGCGCACCTTGTCGAGGAGCGCTGGTTGCATCTGCTGGCCGCCCCAGCCCGGACGGATCAGCATCACCACGACCTCGTCGAGGGCGTCAAGCAGCGGGAAGAGCGCCTCGGCGGGCGTCTCGGGGTTGATCGCAATGCCAGCCTCGCAGCCGAGGGCGTGCACGGCCGCCAGATGCTCACGCGCGGCGTCGAGGTCGCGTACGGCCTCGTAGTGGAAGACAAGCCGCTGGGCGCCGGCCGCCGCCATGTCGGCGAACTGCTCGCCCGGCTTCGCCACCATCAAGTGCGCCTCGATGAACAGGGCGGAGGCGGCGCGGACGGCGGCGATCACCTCACGGCCAAACGAGATCGGCGGGACGAAGTGGCCGTCCATGACGTCGAGGTGCCAGAGGTCAGCGCCGCCGGCCTCAGCGGCCCGTGCCTGCTCGGCGAGGCGGCCGAAGTCGGCGGTGAGGATGCTCGGGGCGATCAGCGCCCGCGGCACTAGTGGCGCTCCGCGGCCAGTCGGGCGCGCGCCGCGGCACGCGCCTCCGTGACGCGCCTCGGTGCCGTGCCGCCGGGCACATCGCGCGCGGCCAGAGCCGTGTCGAGGTCGATTGCGAGGACGTCCGCCTCGAACGCCGGATGCGCGAGTTGGAAGTCCTCAACGCTCAGGTCCTCGAAGGTGCGTCCCTCGCGCTCGCAGCGCGCAACGAGGTTGCCCACGGCCTCGTGTGCGTCACGGAAGGGGATCCCCTTCTTCGCGAGGTAGTCCGCGACATCGGTGGCGAGGGCGAAGTTGGCGACCGCGGCGGCACGCATGCGCTCGTGGTCGAACCTCATGGTCGGAAGCATGCCGGTCGTGACGCGCAGGCAGATGAGCAGCGTGTCGACGGTGTCGAACAGTGACTCCTTGTCTTCCTGGTTGTCCTTGTTGTAGGCGAGCGGCTGCCCCTTGAGCATGGTGAGCGCCTGGACGAGGTTGCCGATGACGCGCGCGCTCTTGCCGCGCGTGAGTTCGGCCACATCCGGGTTCTTCTTCTGCGGCATGATGCTCGACCCCGTCGAGTAGCGGTCGTCGAGGCGCAAGAAGCCGAACTCGGCCGTCGCCCAGAGGATGACCTCCTCGGCAAACCTCGAGAGGTGCACCATGGCAAGGGCGGCCGCGGAGTGCACATCCACGACGAAGTCCCGGTCAGAGACCGCGTCGAGCGAATTCTCGGCGACGGCATCGAAGCCGAGCGCCTTCGCGACGGCTGCGCGGTCGATCGGGTAGGTCGCGCCGGCGAGGGCGGCGGCACCGAGTGGCAGCACGTTCGCGCGCGCACGGGCCTGTGTGAATCGCTCGGTGTCCCGCGCGAGCATCGCCTCATACGCCTGCAGGTGGTGCGCGAGCAAGATCGGCTGCGCGCGCTGGAGGTGCGTGTAGCCGGGCATCGCGGTGGCAGCCTCGCGCTCCGCGAGGTCGAGGAAGGCGGCCCGCAGGGCGCGCAGGGCGTCGATGATCGCGTCGCAGGCGGCGCGCGTGTACAGACGGGTGTCGGTGGCGACCTGGTCGTTGCGTGAGCGGCCGGTGTGCAGGCGCCGGCCCGCGTCGCCGATCCGCTCAGTGAGCGCCGCCTCGATGTTGAGGTGGATGTCCTCGCGGTCGAGGCGGAACTGGAAGGTCCCGGCGTCGATCTCAGACCGGATCGCCTCAAGCGCCGGGATGATCGCGTCCCGGTCTTCCGTCGAGATGATGCCCTGCGCGGCGAGCATCCCCGCGTGCGCGATGGAGCCCTCGATGTCCTCGGCGTAGAGGCGCTGGTCGAACGCGATCGAAGCGTTGAAGGTCTCGACGAGCGCGTCGGTCTCGCCGGAGAACCGGCCACCCCAGAGTTTCGAGGAGCCTTCGCTGGGCTGCGTCATGGACGGAGGCTACACGAGGCCTCGGTTGGGTGCGACGGCGAATCCGGCAGCCGAGGCGTCCGGGCTAGGTGCCGTCGAATGCCCGCTGCAGCGCGGCAAAGTCGAGCTTCTTCATCTCGAACATGGCCGCCATCACGCGCTCCACCTTCGCCTGGTCGGGGTCGGTCGCCATCGCCTCCCAGTTCTCCGGGACGACCTGCCAGGAGACACCAAACTTGTCCTTCAGCCACCCGCAATTCTGTGCGGCCGGGTCACCGCCCTCGGAGAGCCGGTCCCAGTAGTAGTCCAGTTCGGCCTGATCCGTGCAGGGGAGTTCGAAGGAGATCGCCTCGCTGAAGGTGAAGGCAGGGCCGCCGTTGAGGGCGAGGAAGGGTTGTCCGTTGAGTTCGAACGTCACGGTGAGCACGCTGCCCGGAGGCAGGTTCGTGATCTCCTGGCCAGCCTCCGGGGAGTGCGTGATGCTCCCCATCTTCGAATCCTTGAACACGCTGATGTAGAAGCGCGCCGCGTCCTCGGCCTGAGTGTCGAACCAAAGGTTCGCTCGGATCGGTTTCATCGTCATGCCTCCCATCGGTGGGGAGGCACGATAGCAAACGCGGTAGTCGTCCGGCTCCGTCAACCGCCGAAGAGCCGGCCGATCGCCTCCGAGCGGTCGAAGTCGACGAGGTGTGTCAGCACCTCGTCCTGCATCTTGTAGATGAAGATGAGTGGCCCGTACACGAAGCGGTACTTCGTCAGGTGGTCCCACGCGGCGGCCCGCTTGAAATGGAGCAGCGTGGCACAGACCAAGAACAGCGGCTCAAGGAAGTTCGGGAAGAACAGCAGCATCAACTCGTTCTGGGTGACGAAGAACGCCGTCTGCCCGATCGTGCGGAGCACGAAGAACGCGATGATCCAGCGCCTGACCGGCCACTTCCATGCCGCGATCACCATGCAGATGTAGGTGACGTAGTCCGCGGCCTTGTCGATGTTCTGGTAGAGGTGGTTCTCGTTCGGGTCGAGCGAATTGCCGAGGCCCGCCGGGATCAGCAGGTCGCCGTCGACGGTGTCGAGCACGAAGTTCGCCCATCCCGCCAGAAACGGGAACGGGATGAGGGCGATCGGCAGCAGGAACTTTGCTGCGACGACCGGGGCGACGATCAGCCAGTTCATGACGCGGCTCCCAATGCCGCCTCAGTATCCGTGCCGTGTCCAGTGCGTCGCGGCCTCGGCTACTCCGGGCTGGCGAGGCGGAGCAGGTCGCCCGGCTCCGTCAGCATCTGACGGTGGGCCTGGATCTGCGCCTGCAGGCCGTGGAGTCGGATGAAGCCCGCCGCGTGCGACTGGTCGAACAGGTCGCCCTCTTTGTTGTACGTCGCCAGCTGCTGCGAGTAGAGGCTCTTCTCTGCGCGGCGGCCCTGCACGGAGATCGTGCCGTGCCAGAGGCGCAACTTCACGTCCCCGGTGACGTGCCGTTGCGTGCTCGTCACGTACTGCGCGAGGTCGCGGTGGTGCGAAGTGAACCACAAGCCGTTGTACACGAGGTCGGCGTACTCCTGGCCGACGCGGTCCTTGAAGCGCACCTGCTGCTTCGTGAGCGTCAGTTGCTCCAGGATCTGGTGCGCCTCCAGCAGGATCACGGCCGCCGGCGACTCGTAGATCTCCCGCGACTTAATCCCCACGAGGCGGTTCTCGATCATGTCGATGCGGCCTATGCCGTGCTCACCGCCGAGGGCGTTCAGCCGCTCGACGAGTGCGACCGGGCCGAGCGCCTCGCCATCGAGCGCCACCGGGATCCCCTGCTCGAAGCGGATCTCTACGACCACCGGCTTCGCGGGAGTCTGGTCGAGCGGCTTCGTCCACTCGTACACATCCTCGGGCGGGGCCAGCCACGGGTCCTCAAGGATGCCGGCTTCGATCGAGCGCCCCCACAGGTTCTCGTCGGTGGAATACGGCGAGGCGAGTGTCTGCCGCACGGAGATGCCGTGCTTCGCCGCGTACGCGAGCGCCTCGTCCCGCGAGATCGAGTGCTCACGCGTCGTGCCGACGATCTGGAGATCCGGCGCCAGCGTCTGCACGCCGACGTCGAGGCGTACCTGGTCGTTGCCTTTGCCGGTGCAGCCGTGTGCCACCGCGGTCGCGCCCACAGCGCGCGCCTTGTCCACCAGCAACTTCGCGATCAATGGTCGCCCCAGCGCCGTCGCGAGCGGGTATCGCCCCTCGTAGAGGACGTTGGCCTGCAGGGCCGGGAAGACGAAGTAGCGCAGGAAGTCCTCGCGTGCGTCCACGACGTCGATGCTCGCGGCGCCTGCCTCGGCCGAGCGGCGGCGGGCGCCCTCGACATCCCCGAGCGCGCCCAGGTCGACCGTCAGGCAGTGGACCTCATAGCCGCGCTCGACGCGCAGCCAGTGCGCGGCAACGGAGGTGTCGAGTCCACCGGAGTAGGCGAGGACGATCTTCTCGGGCATGTGGGCCTCAGTGGGGTGGTCAGGGACGGGTCAGGACGGCCTGATCATACCCGGCGTCGCGGTAGGGTGAAGACGAAGCGCGATCCCGAACGCCCGTCCGATTCGCACCAGATCTGGCCCCCGTGCAGTTCGACGAACGACTTCGCGATTGCCAGTCCGAGGCCGGTGCCACCGGTCGTCCGGCGGCCCGCCGTCGTCCGGTAGAACTTCTCGAACAGGTGGGCCTGCTCCTCGGGTGGGATCCCGATGCCATCGTCGCGTACGGAGACCTCGACGAACCCGCCCGGCACCTCGCGCACCCGCACCTCGATCACGCCGCCGACGGGTGTGTACTTGATCGCGTTCCCCACGAGGTTCTGGAGGATCTGCTGGGCGCGCACTGCATCTGCCCACACGGTGAGCGAGGTGGGGACCTCCGCTCGGAGCGAGTGTTGCTTCGCGGTTGCCGTCCCCTGCACATCTTCCATCACCCCCCGGACGATCGCATCGATCTCCACATTCGCGGGGTTGATCTGCATGCGCCCGGAGTCAAGGGCCGACATGTCGAGAAGGTCGGTGATCAGCGACATCAAGCGGTCGGCGTTGTTACGCAACACTTCGACGATTCGGCTCTGCGTGGTGTTCAGCGCTCCTGCGTCGCCTTCGAACAGGAGGTCGATCGTCGTGCGGATCAAGGTGAGGGGTGTGCGGAGTTCGTGCCCCACCATGGAGACGAAGTCCTGCTTGACGCGCTCCGCCTCGGCCTCTGCGGAGAGGTCTCGGAGCAGGACGAGCATGCCGGAGCGCGAGGGGTCCGGGTCAGGGAACGGGCCGGAGGTCACGGCCAGCTGTCGGTCGCGCAACGCGAGGATTGCGGGAGCAGCCGGAAGCCCGGTTGGGTGGTACGCCCGAAGCCGCAACGCTTCAAGGGTCTCGGCCGCGAGGGGGATGAAGGCGCCCCATGGCTGCCCGATCATGTCCGCGCGTCCCCGGCCGAGCAGGCGGATCGCGGCCGGGTTAGCGATCCGGCAGATCCCTTCCTGGTCGACCACCAGCACGCCGTCTGACATCTCCCGGAGGACGGCCTCCGCGATCCGACGGTTCTCATCGACCTCGTCCTGCAGTTCCGTGCGCTCAAGCGTGGCCGCAACCTCGCGCGTCACCGATCGGACCAGGTCACGTCGGCGCTCCGTGAGGCTCAGCGGTCCGGCGGACGTGATAGCGAGGACGCCCGCCACACCGTCGGGGGTAAGCATCGGCGTCATGAAGACGCCGCCGACGCCCCATGCGGCGAGGCGAGCCGTATCCCCGTTGGCGGAGGTATCCGTGACCTCCCATTCGCGGGAGAGGTCGCCGTCCACGCGTTGCCGGGCGAGGTTCAACGTGACGTCTGCCGTCCCCGGAGCCAGGTTCGCCACCGCTGCGACCGATAGGTCACCAGCTTCGGTCGCAACCGCCACGAACACGCCGTCCAGCCACGCGAGATCGGCGAGTTCCTCGGCTGCCCCGGCGAGGCCACCGGAGCGTTCGCCCGAGAGGTGCGAGAGCACCGCTTGGATCACCGTCAGGTCGTGCGTGACCTCCGTCAGGGTGACGGTGGACACGTCGAACTGTGCGGCCAGGTCACGGTTGGCCAGGAGCATGGCCTCACGGCCCTCCCGGATCGCGAGGCGCATGTCGTCGAGTGCTTCTCCGAGTCCTCGGATCTCCGCTGGGCCCGCGATTGGTACCGCGCTTTCGAGATCGTTGGCCTGGATCCGTCGGGCCGCTTGGGCCAACGACTGGATCGGCCGGATCGCCAACAGGGATGCGCCCCATCCCAGTACCGCTGCCGCCGCGGTTGCCAGCGCCACGCTCCGCAGCATGCGGAGGCGGGTCGCGGCGATCGCCTGGTCGATCTCGCCCTCATCGATGCCGACGTAAAGGTACCCGAGTTCGGCACCGCTCGGAGAGGCCAGCGGTACGAACGCTGAGAGGTACTTCTCGGCTCCTGCCATCACGGTCGCCGTCCCATCCTTCTGTTGGGCCGCGACGGCTCTCGTGATCTCCTCCGGGCCCAGCCGGAGGTCGCCCTCGGACGAGGCGACCACGCCGCCCTTGTCGAAAATGGCGACGTTCATACCCAACGCCTTCGCCCGGTCCATGGCGAACGAGGAGTCGATGGTGGACATCACCTCGATCGCCCCGACGATGGCCCCATCCGAGTTGCGGATCGCTGCCACTCCCGAGAGCACGAGGCCGAGCAACTCATCGTGACGGACGCCGCCGATCGACTGGCCGTCACGGAGGACGCGGGCGACCTCGGTCGGTGTGATCTGCTGACGGTTGTTCAGCGGAGTGTGCGCCCGGACCAGCAGAGTGCCCCTGGCGTCGTACAACTGCATGCCAGGCGTGCCCTGGAACGGGGTACCGACGATCTCCGAGAAGTTGGTGGCGGCCTTCAGTGCTGCGGCGACATCACGCTTCGCGACCGCCTCGCGCAGCTCAGGACTCCCGGACAGCACCACGGCGCCGGTCTCCGTGAGGTTGGCGAACGTCGTGACCTGCTCCTGGAGCTGGTCGCGGCCGCGCCGGATGTGATCGTTGTAGTGGTCTTCCTCGTTCTTGCCAACGGCGGCGCCCACCTGGATGGCCAGCACGATCCCGACGAGCACGAGGACGGCGATGGCGAAAAGCGCGGTTTGCACCGCGAGCCGGTTGAACAGCCCGCTCATCGCGCCCCCTGCGTCCCGCCCGCCGCGCCCATCCTAGCCCTCGCGCAGCGTGCGCGGGCGCGACGGCCTATCGGGCCGCTGCTCGCTCGGCGGCGAGGTCTCTGACGACCCCGCCGACGATCTCGACCGCGCGGTCGATCTCCTCCGCCGTCACGGTCAGGGGCGGCATGAACCGCACCACGTTGGGCCGGACCGGGTTGAGGATCAGCCCGCGTTCGAGCGAGCGCGCGACCACCTCAGGCGCGACGTCGGCCGTGAGTTCCAGGCCCCGCAGGAGGCCCGCGCCGCGCTGTCCGCCGACCAGCGGCGACACATCCTCAAGGGCCGCCAACCGCCGCGCCAGTTGATCCCCGCGTGCCATGGCGTTCGCGATCACACCCCCGTCGATCATCTGGGTGATGACGTACGCACCCGCTGCGACCGCCAGCGAGTTTCCGCCGAAGGTGGACCCGTGGTCGCCGGGTTCGAAGACTGCGTAGGCCTCCTTCGCCAGCACCGCACCGATCGGCATACCCCCGCCGAGCCCCTTCGCGGACGTCATGATGTCCGGCTCGATGCCAGCCTGCTCGTATGCCCACATCGTCCCCGTGCGCCCGACGCCGGTCTGCACCTCGTCCAGGATCAGCAGGATCCCTTGTTCGTCGCACCACGCCCGCACGCGCTTCAGGTAGTCGGCATCCGGGACGTTCACGCCGCCCTCACCCTGGATTGGCTCGAGCAACACCGCGCATGTCCGAGGTGTGGTCGCGGCCTTGATCTGCTCGACGTCGTTGTAGTCGACGAAGACGAAGCCCGGCATCGGCGGGCCGAACGGCTCGCGGTAGTGCGGTGTCCCGGTCGCGGCGACGGCCGCGAGGGTGCGTCCATGGAACGAGTTGTGCGTCGAGATAATCTCGTACGCCCCCTCCCGGTTCTGGATCCCCCACTTGCGCGCGATCTTGATCGCGCCCTCCACGGCCTCTGCACCGGAGTTGCAGAAGAAGACGCGGTCAAGGACCGAGTTCGCGACGAGGAGTTCAGCCAGCCGCGTGCGCTCCTCGGTGTAGAAGAGGTTCGAGGTGGCCATCAGCGTGTGCGCCTGCTTCGCGATCACGTCTGCGAGGCCTGGGTTCGCATGTCCGAGCGAATTCACGGCGACGCCCTGGATGAAGTCCAGGTACTCGCGGCCCTCGGTGTCCCAGACACGGCTGCCTTCGCCACGCACGATCGTGACCGGCATGCGCCGGTAGTTCGTCATGTGCACCGCTGCGTCCCGTGTTGGGATATCGCTCACCGCTCGCTCCTCTGCTGACTGACTGGTGCGCTGCCCTCGGACTACCGGGATGGCGTTGGTGTCGGCGTGGGCCCGAGTTGTCGCTGGATCGCGTCCAGGATCTGCTTCAGACGGTCCAGCTCGGCCTGCGTCGTCTGCTGGCTCCTCTGTGCCTCCTCCAGCAACTTCTGGAGGTCACCCGTCGGGATCGCCCTCGGCGTCGCACCCGCGGCAGGCGTCGGAGCAGGCGTGGGCTGCGCCCCCGGCTGGCCGGCCTGGTTGCCCGGAGTCTGTCCGGGCTGCTGCGTGGCCCCCGGCAGCGAGGACTGGCGCTTGCCGAGCAACACCTCGATCGCCTCGGTCAACGTCTTCTCCATCGCCACGTTGTTGCCGTTGGCGACCACAACGCGCACGAGTTCCGGAAGCCTCGAGTTCTCAGCCTGGAGGTAGATCGGCTCGACGAAGAGGAACGAGGACCCTACGGGGATCATCAGCAGGTTGCCGCGGATCACCTGCGACCCGGACTGGTTCCACAGCGTCAGTTGCGCGGAGATGCCCGGGTTCTGGTCGATCCGCGCCTCGATCTGCGCCGGCCCGAAGACCAGTGCCTCGGTGGGGAATCGATAGCCACGGAGGCCACCGTAGAGGTCGCCGTCCGAGCGCCCCGCGAGCCACGCCACGGTGTTCTGCCGTTGTCGCGGCGTGAACGGCATGATCAGGACGAACTCGGACTTGCCTTCAGGCTTGCCATCCCCGCGCGGCAGGGACATCACGACGTAATACGGCTCGACCGGCTGCTCCTGGTCACGGAACCGCTCGGTCGGGATGTTCCACGCGTCCTCGCCGATGAACAGCACGTTCGCGTCGGTGATGTGGTAGCGCAGGTACGTCTGCGACTGCATCTTGAAGAGATCGAGTGGATAGCGCAGGTGCTCGCGCAGACCCGGGGGGAGCTCGGACATCGGGTGGAGCAGACCCGGGAACACCTTCGCCCACGTCGAGGCGATCGGGTCGGTGGGGTCCTGCAGGTAGAACCGCATGTCCCCGGTCTGCGCGTCCACCGTGACCGTGACGCTGTTCCGGATGTAGTTCACACCTCCCTCGCGCGGCTGCGAGTAGGGGAACTTCGTGGTCGTGGTGTACGCCGACATCAGCCACATCACCTTGCCGTCCAGGATGACGGCGTATGGGTCACTGTCCAGGTGCAGCCACGGCGCAACGTGGCTCACGCGCTCGGTGATGTTCCGTCGCATCAGGAGCCGCGAGTCCGCGGTCACTCGCTCTGAGATCAGCAGGTTCTGGTCGCCCAACTGCCACGCGAGCGCCGCCCGTCGCACGATGGAGTTCATCCGGATCCCCCGGTCGGGGACATAGTGCGTTTCCGCGTTGCCCTCGCCGAGCGGGTAGTCGAACTCCGGCTCACTTGATCGCCCGACCACGTAGTGGTTGGTCAGTTCTCCGAAGTAGATGCGCGATCCGTCCGGCGTCAGCGGCAGCACGTCCGACTTCGGCGGAATGTCCGAGGTCAGCAGGATAGGCAGCCCCTCCTCACGGACCTCGTTCACCGGTGACACCACGGCGCCGAAGCCGTGAGTCAGTTGCAGGCGCTCGCGCGTCCAGTTCCGGTCCTGCGCACGCGTCACGTCGAGTTCTCGCGCCGCCACCATCACCTGGCGGGGACGCCCGCCGATGTTGTACCGGTCCACGTCCACATCGCGGAACGTGTAGAACTGCCGGATCGCCTGGATCTGGTTGAACGTGTCCAGCAACGGGATCGGGTCCAGCAGCCGGATGTTCCGGATCGTCTCCGGGTTCTCCTCGAACTCCTTCGGCGTCACGGCCTGGTTCGCGGGGTACTGGGACTCCTCCACCTTGTCGAGGCCGAACGCAAAGCGCGTCGCCTCGATGTTGCGGCCGATGAACTGCTCTTCCTTCTGGCGCTCGTTCGGTTCGACCGAGAAGCGCTGGATCGTGGAGGGGTACAGCACGCCGCCGACGATCCCCGCGAACACCCAGAGGCCGAGGGCGAACCCGGGCGCCCGATAGCCACGCTCCGACATGAACGGGTTGATCGCCGTCACGACGGTGGCAAACAGGCCCAGGGCGACCAGCAGATACCGCACAGGTAGGCGCGCGTTCACGTCGGTGTACATGGCGCCGTAGACGATCCCCGTCCCGCGGGTGACGAGGTCGAACATCGCGAGATACGAGCCGACGGTGATCAGGAGCAGCAGGATTGCAACCAGGATCGACAGGTGGATGCGCATCGCGCGCGTGATGTTCAACTCGAACCGCTGCAGCGACATCGTGAGCGCATAGACCGCGCCCGCGCCCAGCAGGGAGACGGTGACCACACCGAGGACCCAGGCGCGGATCGCGTGCCACGCCGGCAGGGTGAAAAGGTAGAAAGAAATGTCGCGGTTGAACTGGGGATCGGTTCGCCCGAACTCGACGGCGTTTCGCCATGCCGCGAGCGTCTGCCACGCGCCCGAGGCGGCCGCGCCGAGGATCAGCCCGAGGAAGATCGTGCCAGCGATCAGCAGGATGGTGCCCAGGCGACGGATCGCCTCAGGGTCGACTTCTTCCAGGAACGACTCATCCACGCCCTGTGGCGCGAGGCGGCGCGCCAGCCAGATGTTGCCGCCGACCGCGGCGACCGTGATGAAGGTGCCCGCGACGAACAGCACGACCTGCCACATCACCACCGTCTTGTAGACGGAGCCGAACCCCACGGACGTGAACCACAGCACGTCCACGTAGATCGACTTCAGCGTGTCCAGCGTCAGGAAGATCACGACGGCAGCAGCGGCGAGGCCCACCCACTTCAAGGCGCCCGCAGGTGGGCGACGGTCGCGGGCCATACCACCGAACCGGAAGATCTCCGGCGGCGGGCCGAGGTTGCCGCGTTCTTCACCGTCGTCGTGGAATCCCATGCGTCTCCTGTGTCGTCGTGGCCGCCGCAGCAGCTCGCCGCGTCCCCTATGCCACGATGCGCGTCCCCACTCGTTCGCCGGAGGCAACCCGGCGCAGCATGCCGGGCACGGTGCCGTTCGCCATCGATGCGGCCACACCGGCCTCCGCTGCCCGGAAGCAGGCTTCGACCTTCGGGATCATACCCCCGCCCAGGACGCCGCTTTCCCGCATCGAGGCGGCCAGCGCATGCCCAAGCTCCGGCACGAGGGCCCCCTGTGAGTCCAGCAGGCCGTCCACGTCTGTCAGGAACACCAGGCTGTCAGCCTTCAGCGCTCGCGCGACCTCGCCTGCCACGGTGTCAGCGTTGATGTTGAGCGGCTGTGACGGCGCTTCGAGGCCGATTGGCGCGATCACGGGGATGACCCCGCTGTCGAGCAGCCCCACCAGCACTTCGGCGTTCACGCCCGTGACGCGCCCGACGAAGCCGAGGCGCTCGTCGTACCGCTCGGCCTGTACGAGCGCTCCGTCCACGCCGCAGAGGCCGACCGCCCGCCCGCCCAGCGCAACGATCTCTCCGACCAATTGTGTGTTCACGACCCCGCGCAGCACGCCCACGACGACATTGATCGCCTCAGCGTTGGTCGAACGCAGGCCGTCGACGAACTGGGACGGAATGTCGAGGCGCTTCAGCCAGTCGGTAATCATCGCGCCGCCGCCATGCACCACGACAGGACGGTCGCCCGCGCGGTGCATCGCAACGATGTCCTGCAACGTGGTGTCCTCAGAACCGAGGGTTGACCCCCCGATCTTCACGACGGTGGTGCGTGCCATCTGCGGATCCCCTCGTGCTGGACGCGTCGACTAAGTCGTGTAGTCCGCGTTGATGCTCACGTACTCGGCGGTCAGGTTGCAGCCCCAGGCCGTCGCCACCGCGTTGCCCGCGCCCAGGTGAATGCGGATTTGCACGTCGTCGCCGGCCATCGCGCGGGACACCGCCCCCAGGTCCGCCGATGTCGGCTGCCCAACGTGCAGCACCTCGTTGTCGCCGATCCACACTGAGGTGCGCGCGGCCTCGAACCGTGCGCCGGAGCGGCCGGCCGCCATCATCACGCGTCCCCAGTTCGGGTCGCGTCCCGTGACCATCGTCTTGATCAGCGGCGACGAGGTGATGGTGCGGGCCACGAGGCGCGCGTCCTCGACGCTCGCCGCACCCTCCACGACGGCCTCGATCAGGCACGTGGCGCCCTCCGCGTCGCGGGCGACGCCGCGCGCGAGGCGGCCTGCGATGGCCTCCAGGGCTGCCGCGACAGCGGCAGCCGCCGGGTGCGCGGCCGTCAGCGGCTCGCCGCCCGCGAGGCCGGACGCGAGGATCAGCGCCGTGTCGCTCGTGGACGTGTCCATGTCCACGTCGATCATGTTGTACGTGCGGGAAGCGATGTCGCGCAGGGTGGCTTCGAGCCAGGCAGGGTCGGCCGGGGCGTCCGTTGTGAGGAACGCGAACATCGTCGCCATGTCCGGGTGGATCATCCCCGCGCCCTTGGCGCAGCCGCCGACCGTGTAGGTGCGCCCCGCCGCGGCGATCTGGGCGGCGAACTGCTTCTCGTGTGTGTCCGTCGTCATGATCGCGCGCGCGAAGCGGAGTCCACCGTCGCTCGTCAGGGCTACCTCGGACAACCCACGCTCGACCTTGTCCATCGGCAGCAGCCGTCCGATGACCCCCGTTGAGCCGACGAGCACCTCGCGGGCGTCGCAGCCGAGGCGCGCCGCCGCGAGCGCGGCCATCTGCGCGCAGTCGCGCTCGCCCTGGTCGCCGGTCACGGTGTTCGCGTTGCCGGAGTTGCAGACGAGGCCGCGCACGACACGGCGCTCCGCGAGGATCGCCTTGTCCCACGTCACTGAGATCCCGGTGACGGCGTTCTTCGTGAAGATGCCGGCGACCGTCAGCGGTCCCTCGCCCCCGAGGATGCCGATGTCGAGGCGTGGGTCATCGCCATAGGTCTTGATGCCTGCGTAGGCGCCACCCGCCACGAATCCGGTCGGCGTGGTGACGTGGCCGCCTTCGATCCAGACGAGGCCCGCGGGTTCTGGCGTGGGGTGTGGCATGGTGAGACTCCGAGGTAGGGGTGAGGCTGAGTGACGGGGTGCCCGACGCGCGGCGCTAGCCGAGGCGGCGGACGCCCGTACGCGCGCGGCGCACACGCACAGCGGCGGTGTGGCAGTGAGCGCGCGTGATGGTCATCTCCCCATCCTCCTTCGAGGCACGGGTCTCGTCAGGTCGCGAGTATACGGGCCTGACCCCCTGTGTCACACTTCCGCCATGCCGCCCGCCGACTTCGTGGTCCGCCCCGCCACAGTCGCCGACCTCCCGGCGATCGATGCCATCTTCAACCGCGAAATCCTCAAGGGAGTCGCCACCTGGGACTCCGTCCCGTGGACCGCGGAGGCCCGTCGCGTCTGGTTCGACGCCCACCAGCGTCAGGGCGAGGCCGTGTTTGTGGCTGCCACGCCGGATGGGACGGTCGCAGG
This sequence comes from Dehalococcoidia bacterium, assembly GCA_004296805.1. Taxonomy (GTDB): domain Bacteria; phylum Chloroflexota; class Dehalococcoidia; order UBA2979; family UBA2979; genus SURF-43. The sequence continues at coordinate 20,258 of SCVR01000117.1, read as the reverse complement.
GTTCTCCCACCTCTCGTTCTACTCCCCGCGCGCGGCGTACTGGACGACGCGCACCGACTCGGTCTACATCGATCCTGCCTACCAGCGTCGGGGCGTCGGGCGGCTACTCGTCACCGCCGTACTCGAGGAAGCGCGGCGCACCGGCGCGCATCTCGTCCTCGCGGGCATCGACTCCGAGAACGCCGCGAGCATCGCGCTCCACGCAGGACTGGGCTTCGCGGTGATGAGCCGGCTCCCCGAGGCCGGCCGGAAGTTCGAAGCGTGGCGCACGCTCGTGCAGATGGGCATCCTCCTCGGATAGCCTCCCGGCGACACCTGACCGAAACACCGCGCATCTAGGTTCTCGCCATGCCACCACCCGCCGACCTCGTGATCCGCCGCGCCACCGAGGGCGACCTCGACGCGATTAACGCGATCTACAACCGCGAGGTGCGCGAGGGGGTCGCCACCTGGGAACTCGACGAGTGGCCCGCCGAGCGGCGCATCGAGTGGTTCCAGGAGCACGACGACAAGTCTCCGGTGTTCGTCGCCACCTCGGGCGGACGCGTGATTGGCTTCTCCTACCTCTCCACCTACCGAGGCCGGCGTGGCTATCAGTACACCCGCGAGAACACGATCATGGTCGACACGCCATACCAGCGGATGGGTATCGGCCGTCTGCTGCTCGGAGCCGCGATCGATGCCGGGCGCGCCCTAGGCCTGCGCACGATCGTGGCGTGGATCACGTCCTCGAACGTCGGCAGCGTGGAACTGCATCGGTCGTTCGGCTACACGGTGATCGGCGAGGAGATCGAGACCGGGCGCAAGTTCGGAGAGTGGCAGAGCGCCGTCGAGATGCAACTGATGCTCGACCGCCCGGACGTCCCCTAGACCACACCCACCTGCGGACACCGCTCGAGGAGTGGGCAGCCCTCGCACTTCGGGCCGCGCGCATGGCACGTCCGGCGGCCGTGCTGGATCAGATCGACGTGGAACGCATACACCTCGTCAGGCGCGAGCATCGACTCGAGGGCCGCGTGCGCCTTGTCCGCCGGCATCTTCGCCGGCACCAACCCGAGGCGTTTCGCGACGCGCTCGACGTGCGTGTCCACCGGCAGCGCCGGCCGGCCGAGGGCGAACAGCAGCACGCACGCCGCCGTCTTCGGCCCAACCCCATTGATGCTCGTCAGCCACGCCTTCGCGTCCTCCAGTGGCATCGTCTCCAGGAAGTCGAGGTTCCAGTCCGGCCGCCGCTCGTGCACCTCGGCCAGCAGCGCGTGCAGCCGCTTCGACTTCGTCGGCGCCAGCCCGCCCGCCCGGATCGCGTCCTCGATCGCCTCGACCGGCGCCGCGAGCGCCTCATCCCACGTGGGGAAGCGCTCCACCAGCCGGTGCATCGCCTCCCCCGAGTTGTGGTCGGAGGTGTGCTGCGACAGCAGCGTCAGCACCAACTCGAACAGCGGCGCCCGCGACGCTTGCTGCGGCGCCCGCCCGTACGCCTCGTCGAGGATGGCGATGATCTCGGCGGGCGACCAGAGCGGCGGGGCGGCAGCAGGCTTCCGGGGCATGGGCGGATCGTAGCGAGACGCCTACGCTGGAGGCGCGTTGAGGGGGCATCCGATGGCGACACAGGCGTTCCGGCTCACCGGCTTGGCATCGTGCGCGGGGTGCGCGGCGAAGATGGGCATCGGGACGCTTGCCGAGGTGCTCGGGAACGTCCCCGGCTTCCATGCTGGCGCGCATCCGGAACTGCTCGTCGGCCTCGATGGCGCCGATGACGCGGCTGTTTACGAGGTCGCCCCGGGGGTCGCCATCGTCCAGACGCTCGACTTCTTCCCGCCGGTCGTCGACGACGCGTACACGTACGGCGCGATCGCAGCCGCGAACGCCATGTCCGATGTCTACGCGATGGGCGGTCAGGTCCGCCTCGCGCTCAACATCGCCGCGTGGCCCGAAGACCTCGACGTCGCGCTGCTGACCGAGGTGTTCCGAGGCGGCGCCGCGAAAGTGGCGGAGGCGGGCGGTGTGATCGCCGGGGGCCACACGATCTTCGACCCCGAGCCGAAGTATGGCCTCTCCGTCACGGGCATCATCGACCCCGCGCGGATCATGAAGAAGGCCGGCGCGCTCCCCGGGGATGTCCTGTTGCTCACAAAGCGCATCGGCACCGGCCTCCTGATGACCGCCGCGAAGGAGCAACGCGAGGGCCACGAGGCCGGCTACAACGCTGCCGTGACCTCGATGCTCATGCTCAACCGCGCAGCCTCGGAAGCGGCAGTCGCCCACGGGGCCCACGCGATGACCGACATCACGGGCTACTCGCTCATGGGCCACGCGCGCGAGATGGCCGACCGCTCGGACGCCCGCCTCGTCATCGAGGCCGCACGCGTGCCAGCGCTGCCCGACGCGCAGCGTTTCGCCGCCGAGGGCGTTTCGACCGGCGGCGGCGGGCGGAACCGTGCCCAGCTCGCCGACCGTGTGACGCTGCCGGCCGGCCTCGATGAGTCACTGGTCACGCTGCTCTTCGATCCGCAGACCTCTGGCCCGCTGCTCATCGCCGTCGCCGCGGCGGACGCCGAGCGCCTGCGTTCGACCATCGAGGCACAGACCGGAGGCTGCTGGCGTATCGGCCACGTCGAGGCGGGCCCGGCCGCGCTGGAAGTCCGCTGATGCGTCGTCGTGCGGGCCTGATCGCCGTGCTGTTTGTTGCCCTGCTCGGTGGGGTGCTCGCCACGGCTTGCCGGGGAGGTGGGAGCAGCGACGTCTCGAAGGTGGACGCCGCCGACGTGCTAAGGCGCGGCGCGGAGCGCATGGACAAGGTCAAGGCGTTCCACTTCGAACTGGAGCACGAGAAGGGCACGACCCAGATCGTCCGCAACCTCCAGATGGTCACCGCCAGCGGCGACGTGGTCCCCCCCGACCGCCTGCGGCTGGACGCGAAGGCGAAGGCAGGCCCGCTCAACATCGCCGTGGGGATCATCGCCCTCCCGGGGCACTCCTACATCACGAACCCCGTCACCGGCCGGTGGGAGGAGGAGACGATCTCTGTTGCCTCCTTCTTCGACCCGGCCATCGGTGTCACCGCGCTCATGCGAGGCGCCACGGACGCGAAGGTCGTCGCCCGCGAGGACCTCGGCGGCCGTTCCACCTACCGCATCGAGGCCTCAGTCGACTCGGGGAAGATGACGCTGTTCGCCGCCAACGCGGCCCCGGGACGAAAACTAAAGGCGCGCGTGTGGGTCGGCGTGGACGACCCGGTGCTTGTCCGCGTCGAAATCGAGGGCGCTGTGAGCGACGGTGAGCCAGTCGACCTGCTGCGGCGCCTCACGCTCTCGAAGTTCGATGAGTCAATCCAGATCGACGCCCCGAAGTAGTGGCCCGCGAGTTGACGACCCCGATGGCCTCTGACCGGAAGGCGCGCGCCCTGATCGCCTGGGTCGCCCTCGGTGTCTTCGTCGCGGCGGACGACCAGACCTCGATCGTCACGCTGCTCCCCTCGATCATCAGCGACATCGGTCTCACCGTGGACGACTTCTATCGATCGTCCTGGATCGTGAACGGCTACCTCCTCGGCTACCTCGTGGCCTTGCCGATCGTCGGCCGCATCGCCGACGTGTACGGGCGGGCGCGCGTCTTTGCCGCCTGTATCGGCTTCTTCGTCGTGGGCAGTGCCCTGGTGGCTGTCTCGCACGGCTATACGTGGCTCGTCATGGCACGCGCGCTGCAGGCCGTCGGCGGCGGCGGCGTCGTCCCGGTCGCGATGGCGATCGTGGCCGCCGAGGTGCCGCAGGGGAAGCGCCTGCTCGGCCTCGGCGCCATCGCCGCAGCCTCGGAAGGCGGGGCGCTGCTTGGCCCGTTGTGGGGCGGAGTCATCACCGACATCGCCGGATGGCGCTGGGTGTTCTGGGTGAACCTGCCGATGGCGGCTCCCATCGGCTACGCGATCTGGCGGCTTGCTGGCGACGAGCGACAACGAGGCCGCATCGACTGGCCGGGGGCTGCCCTGCTCGGACTGTCGCTCACGATCCTCACGTTCGCATTCGTAGATGACCCCAACGACACCCGGCCCCTCGTCACCACGCTGGCGATGGTCGCAGCGGCGCTCGCCGTCATGGCCGCCTTCTGGTGGCACGAAGCGCATACGCCCGAACCGATGGTGCGGCCCTCGCTGCTTGCCCGCCGCGAGGTGCTGGCGGCGAACCTGGCGAGCGTCCTGCTGGGATGCGGCCTGATCACCGCCCTCGTGGGCGTGCCGCTGTTTGTGAACCTCGTGCTCGTCGAATCGCCACTCGACGGTGGGTTCACGCTGATGCGGCTGACGGCGGCAGTGCCAGTAGGGGCGCTGGCAGGCGGCTGGTTGGGCTCGCGCCTCGGACTCCGGCTCACGGCCAGCATCGGCATGCTGCTTGCCGCCACTGGCTTCCTGGGGCTCCAGGCGTGGGACACGCCGCTCTCTCAGGTACTCCGCAGCGGTCCGCAGGTCATCGGCGGTCTCGGCTTTGGCCTCGTGATCGCTCCCCTGGGGGCAGCCGTACTCCACGGTGTCGCCGAGAACTCACGGGCGACCGTCAGCGCATGGCTCACGCTCTCGCGGGTGACCGGCATGCTCCTCGGGACGGCCGTGCTGACCTCGACGGGCCTCGGGCGCTTCTACGCGCGTGCCTCACAGGCGGAGTTTGGCTCACCCGACTTCGACCGCCTCATCAGCGAGGCGCAGGTCGTGACCTTCCGCGAGGTCTTCGTGGCGGGCGTTGTGGTCATGGTCGCGGCCGCGCTGGTCTCCATCTTCATCGGCCGAGGTGCCCCTGACGATCGTGACGCACCGTGGTGGACGGCCTCGTAGACAGACCGACTAGCGTTCGCGCTCCCACAGCGTCTCGAAGCCATCGGTGCCGCGGATCGCCGCGAGGCGTTCCGCGTGTTCCGCGCGCCGCACGTCTGCGATGAGTCGCGCGCACGCAGAGCGGTAGTCCACGCCATGCTCGTCGCGGAGGCGGACGAGGATGCGGTCGATCACTGGTGAGTCCGCCAGTGTCTTGATCGTGTGCGGCCAGACGAAGAACAGGAAGCGATCAGGTGACGCTAGCGCGGGGCGCCGTTCGGCCAGCCACGCGACCCGTTCCTGCGCGTCCGCCATCGGCGGGGCCAATTCCAGCAGAGGGAGCGACCGTTCGCGGTTATCCGCGCGGAAGTCGACGACGATCCGCTCCGCCATGAAGTCGAAGCCGATCACAAGCACGTCTGTGTCGGCCGCTGCTTCAAGCAGCGCATCGATGTCGAGCGTCAAACCGTTGTCGTTTGTCATGGGGGACCGCCTCGATCGAGCGTAGGAGCGGTCTTCGGCACGCGGAAGGGGGCCGGTTTCCCGGCCCCCTGAGTGTTCCGTCAGAGACTGAAAGAACGGGGAATTCTGGCTAGTACATCTCCGCCGTGGCACCCGCGCTCTGGCGGCTGTCGTCCGGGATGTCCGTCACCAACACGTTCGTGGTGAGCACCATGCCGGCGATCGACACGGCGTTCTCGAGCGCGGCCTTCGTCACCTTGGCCGGGTCGATGATCCCGAGCGCGATCATGTCGCCGTATACGTCAGCGGCCGCGTCGTAGCCCTGCCCCTTCTTGAGGCTCGCCACCTTCTGCACCACCACCGAACCGTCCTGGCCGGCGTTGGTGGCGATCCGGCGGAGCGGCTCCTCCAGCGCGCGGCGGAGGATCTTCACGCCCGTCTGCTCGTCCAGGTTCTCGATGACGAGCTTGTCGAGGGCGGGGAGCGCGTTCAGGAACGCCACACCACCACCAGCGACCATGCCCTCCTCGACGGCGGCACGTGTGGCAGACAGGGCGTCCTCCACACGGTGCTTCTTCTCGGTCAGCTCGACCTCGGTGGCCGCCCCGACCTTGATGATGGCCACGGAGCCCGCGAGCTTACCGAGGCGCTCCTGCAGCTTCTCGCGGTCCCAGTCCGAAGTGGCGTTCTCCAGCTGTGCGCGGATCATTGCGACCCGCTCGCCGATCGCCTTCTTCGTGCCCTTGCCCTCGATGATGGCCGTGTCTTCCTTGCCGATGACCACGCGGCGCGCGCGGCCGTAGTCGGCCGGGGTCACGGACTCCAGCGAGCGGTTCAGTTCCTGCGAGATCAGCGTGGCACCGGTGAACGCGGCGATGTCGCCAAGGTTCTCCTTGCGCCGGTCGCCGAAGCCCGGCGCCTTCACCGCGACGACGTTGATCGTGCCGCGCAGCTTGTTCACGGCGAGGGTGGCGAGGGCTTCCCCGTCCACCTCCTCAGCGATGATCAGCAGGTTCTTCGAGACCTGGATCTGCTTCTCCAGCCACGGCAGGATCTCGTTGACCGAGGAGAGCTTCCGGTCCGTCACGAAGATGTACGGATCCTCAAGGACCGCTTCCATCCGCTCCGGGTTGGTGACGAAGTACGGCGAGATGTAGCCACGGTCGAAGGACATGCCCTCGACGTACTCGATCTCGGTCTCGACGCCACGGCCTTCCTCGATGGTGATGACGCCGTCCTTGCCGGCCGCCTCCATCACTTCACCGATGAGCTCGCCGATCTCCTTGGAGGCCGCCGAGATCGCCGCCACCTGCGCCATCTGGGCGCGGGTGGTCACCTTCGTCGCGTTCTTCGTGACCGCTTCCTTGATCGCGCGAGCGGCCATCTCGATGCCGCGCTTCAGCGCCATCGGGTCGGCGCCAGCCGCGACGTTCTTCATGCCCTCGTGGACGATCGCCTGGCCGAGGACCGTAGCGGTCGTCGTGCCGTCACCAGCGATGTCGTTGGTCTTGGAGGCGATCTCCTTGGCCAACTGCGCGCCAATGTTCTCGAACTTGTTGGCGAGTTCGATCTCCTTGGCGATGGTCACACCGTCGTTGGTGATGACCGGGGCGCCGAACCTCTTGTCCAGCACCACGTTCCGGCCGCGGGGCCCGAGCGTCATCTTCACGGCGTCCGCCAGGGCGTCAATGCCGCTCCGGAGCGCGTGGCGCGCCTCTTCGTCGAACAGCAGCTGCTTGGCCATAGGTATCCCCGTCCTTCGTCCTCGTCCTGCGCCCGCGACCGCCGCGGTCGCTGGGTCGTGCCGTTTAGCACTCTGCGGGTTGGAGTGCTAAAGGTTGTACCGAATCCCACGGCAGCGCGCAAGATCCCGAGGGCATCTGAGGTGAGATCTGCTCCGGCTGGCCGTGCGCCACAGATTCAGTGAGAGGTCAGACTGGTCGGGCTCAGGCGGCGGCGGCCACCATGAACGCGCCCACCCGCTCGAGGATCTTCTCCATGCCGCCAGCCTGCCGGAGGGACACCGAGAGCGGCCCGGCGGCCCACTCCTCGGGGGGTGCCGACTGCTCGGCCGGGCCGACCCCGTCCGGAAGCCCGTACGCGCGGGCATAGAGGCGTGCCCGGGCCACGATGGCCCCCAGGCCGCCCTCGGCCGCCAGTTCGTCCACCGGGCGCGTCTGGCCGCCGATCGCGCCGACCAGGTCGGCCGGGAAGCCCCAATGGTCGGCCAGCGCTCCGCCCAACTCCGCCGTCGTGAAGCCCAGCACGTCGCGCTCCGCCGCCGAGCGTGAGGCGCCCGTGGCCGTCCGCTCAACGACGCTGCGGAGGAGGTCTGACCGGAACTGGTCGAGGGCGAGCACCCCCACCTGGTGCAGGACCCCCGCGGTGAAGGCCTGGTCCTGATAGCGCCCTTCCGTGCGGGCAAGGACCTCCGCCAGCATTCCCGTCGCGACGCAAAACTGCCAGAACGCGTCGTAGTCCAGGTTTGTGCTCCGGCGGTCGTCCCCGACCACGCAGGCTGCCAGGGTTGACTGGCGTACGGCCCGGAAGCCGAGCAAGACCACGGCGTCGCGCACCGTCGTGATCCGTCGGGCGAAGCCATAGAACGGCGAGTTGGCGAGCCGCAGGATCTTCGAGGTCAGGGCCTGGTCGCTCGCGATCAGCGATGCGAGCTCGTGTGCAGAGAACTTGCCATCGTCGGACAGCTCAAGCACTCGGAAGGCGACGGCAGGGAGGGGGCGGAGCTCCGCGACGCCGGCAACCATCTCGTCCAGCGTCAGGCGTTCACCTGCGGCTGCCCGACGGTTCGCGATGCGCGCAGCAAGGGCCGCACGCGCTGCCGCGAACGGGTCGGCGGGGTCGTTCCGGTATCCTTCCGGCATCGGGCCACCGTGGCGCGCCCCTCCGTGGGCACACCCCTTCTGCCGCGATTGTCGGCGGATCTGAGGCGGCCAACAGTCAGGGATTCCCCGCGTCCGGACTGGTTGGGTGCCATTGCAGCGGCTGGGCGCCGGTGGGGGGTGTCGGTTCCGGCCCAATGCCAAGGAGCCGTCGCTCGGGCGGCTTCAACAGCCCCGCACGCTCGAACGGCCAGTAGCGCAGCACCGCGTGCCCGGCGATTGCGGCGCGAGGGATCGGGCCGAAGTCCCGGCTGTCCGTGGATCCGCCTCGATGGTCGCCGAGGACGAAGTAGGTCCCGGGCTCGAGACGGTTGATCCCGCGGTGCTGCTCCGTCGGCGTGTCGCCGTGGGCGTAGGGCTCGATGAGCACGCGCCCGTTCACCTGTAGGCTGCCGCCCACGCGCAGCGCCTCGCCCGGCAGCCCCACCACCCGCTTCAGCAGCAGCCGCCCGTCGCCCTCGGGCCGCGGATCCTGAAGCGCGACGATGTGCCCGTACTCAGCGCCGAGGGGTGGCGCGCCGCGACGGAGGATCAGGAAGTCGCCGGGTTCAAGGGCGGGCGTCATGCTCTCGCCCGCCACCTCAACACGCATCACGCCTCGACGTAGCGCGACGGCGAGCACAGAAACAGCGGCCGCGGCCAGCGCGACGAGCGCCAGCCACAGCCGCTGCATCATCGGAGTCTCCGTCGACCGAAGAAGGCTAGGCCTTCTTCGTCTCCCAGAAGATCGTGTCGATCTGCTTGATCAGGCCCAGCAACTTCTCGCCCTGCGCCGGGTCCTGCGACTTCTTCGACAGGCCGGCCTCTTTGGTGGCGTCCCAGAACAGCTGGTGCAGCTGCGGGTACTTCTCCACGTGTGGGGGCTTGAAGTAGTCGGTCCAGAGCACCCAGAGGTGCTCCTTCACCATGTTCGCGCGCTCCTCCTTGATGGAGAGGCACCGCGAGCGGTAGTCCTCCACCGTCTCAGCGGCGGACTTCATCGTGTCAGCCTTCTGGTAGCGCTCCTGGACGGCCTTGATGGACTCCGCCTCAATGCGGGCCTGGGCGGGGTCGTACACGCCACAGGGCAGGTCACAGTGGGCGTAGCCGGTCTGGGCCGGCCGAATGAGACGCTCGATCGCGTTGCGGATCATGTGGGCTCCTCGCTGTCTGCGGGTTGGTCGGGCACGGATGCTCCGCCCGCGGCGTTCAACGTGTCAACCGAACGCCCATCCCGTCGTCAGTTTGCCTTGAACTGCGTCCGGATGCCCTTGTCGTACTCGTCCTTCACCAATGAGGCCACGACGTATGAGAAACCGCTCCTGAGATCGATCTCCATCTGGGCTTCCTCGCCGGCCAGCAACGCCGGGACCGGGTGCACCTCCTGCAGCCCGTCGACCAGGACGACGCCGTCCTTGGTCGGGAGCGAGTCGTCAGCGCCCCGCCATCTCACGATCACGACTTCACGCGCTTTCGTGCCCAGGTTCTGCACCGTCACCTTCGTCTTCCCGCTTCGGACGAGGCCGTTCGAGGCGAACGCGCCGTTCTCGGTCACGTAGATCCCCAGCGCACCGTCCGCCGGGAGCTTCGGCTTCGGCGCGCTGGGCCTCGAACCTCCAACGGTGAACGTCGCCGCCATCCCGTCCGTGTAGTCCTGCGCGAACAGCGAGGTGAGCACGTACTTCCCCGCCTCCAGGTTCACGCTCAGGTCCACCTCGCGGCCGGGTTCGAGGGCGTCGGTCTGTCCGACCACCTTCACCTGGTTGGTCGCGATCTGGTTGGAACTCCTCGGGAGCGCCCGCAGGTCACCATCGAACCGGATGATGGCGAACGAATGACGTTGCAGGCTGCGGTTCGAGATCGTGAACGCGACGCGCCCCGGCTGGTCGACGTGGTCGGACCACGCGAGCACTGCGTACGAGGTGAGCCAGACTGGCACGGTGCCAGGCTGAGGCGCGCCAATTGCCCGTGTCTGCGCCGTGACGGCTGCGGGTGCCTTCGCCGCACCACCTCCGCCTGTCGAGCCGACGGCGGTCGCGCTGCTCGCGGGGGTTGCCTTGTCGTTGCCGCCACACGCCGCGAGGAGCAGCGCCAGCACGAAGGCGACCGCGACGGCCGCGGACTGCAGGCGGGGGCTCAGATGCGTCATGCGCGCAGTATGCCGGAGCGTCGGGACACCGTCGTGCGGACTTCGGTGAAGGCTCGGGAGAGATCGAGGCTGGATCGGCTAGATGTGCGCGAGCGAGACGCCGCCCGACATCCGGTCCGGATCGTCGAGTCCGGGGAACGGCGCGAACAGGGACTCAAGTTCGCGGCGGACCGGGTCGCCTTCAGGCAGGTAGGCGGAGAAGTCGCCGTCCGGCTCAGGACGGGCGCGCTGCCCCGTCACGTCGAAGTGCTTGATCTTGTCCTGCAGCATCATCAGCCCCTGCAGCAGCGACTCCGGCCGCGGCGGGCACCCGGGCACGTAGACGTCAACAGGTGCAATGAGGTTCACCCCGGGCAGCACGGAGTACGCGTAGGCGAACGGCCCGCCCATGATCGCGCAGCCGCCCATGGAGATGACCCACTTCGGGTCGGCCATTTGCAGGTAGATGCGGCGCACCACCGGCGCCATCTTCCAGGTCACCGTCCCCGCCACGATCATCAAGTCTGCCTGTCGCGGTGACGCGCGGAACACCTCGGAGCCGAAGCGCGCGATGTCATAACGCGAGGTGGCCGAGGCGATCATCTCGATCGCGCAGCAGGCGAGGCCAAACATCGCCGGCCACAGCGAGTGCGCGCGGGCCCAGTTCACCAGAGTGTCCACGGACGTCAGCAGGACGTTCTTGCGCACCTCTTCTTCGAGGTCCGCCCCCGTCAGTTCCTTTTCGCCCAGCAACGGGTGCGGCAGGTGCAGCGCACCCTCGCCCGCCGCTGCGGCCGCGATGTCCAGACCGAGGTTGAGAGAACGTGGCGCCGTGGTCACAAGCGAGCCCCCGCTGTCAGATTCGCCATCCGCCGCATGCTACGCCCGGCCTTCGAGGGCGGCAAACCTCGCAGCCGCCTACGAGGCGAGCCACGGCAGCCACGAGGCGGGCGCCTCCGTGACCGGGATCGGTGAGAGCGCACGCAGGCGTGCGACCGCACCGGGTAGCACCGCCAGCAGCCGCTCCACGTCGGCCTCGGTGTTCTGGCGACCGAGGGTGAACCTCAGCGATCCACGCGCCAGATCCTCGGGCACGCCCATCGCGACCAGCACATGGCTCGGCTCGACGGAGCCGGTGGTGCACGCGGAGCCCGAGGACGCCGCGATGCCCGCGAGGTCGAGCGCGAGCAGGATCGATTCGCCCTCGACGAACCCCACGCAGCACGAGACGTTGCCCGGCAGCCGGTGGTCGAGATCGCGCGGGCCGGTGATTGCCAGGAGCGGGATGCGACGCGGCAGCTCCTCGATCAGGCGCGCCTGCAGATGCCGTTCGTGCGACACGTCTGCCTCGCGCCGCTCCGAGGCGAGTGTGATGGCGCGCGCGAAGCCGGCGATGGCGGCGGTGTCCTCGGTGCCGGCGCGGATACGTCGCTCCTGGCCGCCACCGAGGATCTGCCCCGCGAGTGGCGTCCCGCTGCGGACGTACAGCGCACCGGCGCCACGCGGCCCGTACATCTTGTGCGCCGTCACCGTCATCAGGTCGACGCCAAGCCGGTCCACGTGCACGCCGAGGTGCGCCGCAGACTGGACCGCATCGGTGTGCACGGTCGTCCGAGGGTTCTTCGCGTGCACCGCGCGCGAGATTGCGGCGATGTCGTTCACCGCCCCCACCTCGTTGTTTGCGTGCATGACCGACACCAGCACGGTGTCGTCACGGACGGCGGCTTCTACCGCGGCCGGGTCGACACGCCCGTCCAGGCCGGGGGCCACCCGCGTCACCTCGGCGAGTCCGTCCAGCTCGAGTTGCTCCGCCGGGTCGAGGATGGCGTGGTGTTCGACGGCGGAGATGACCACGTGGTGACCTCGCTGCCTCGTTGCTGCGAGGACCCCACGCAACGCGAGGTTGTCCGCCTCTGAACCTCCCGAGGTGAACACGATCTCCTCGGCGCGCGCGCCAACGTGGTGTGCGACGACTGCCCGCGACTCATCGATCGCCCGGCGGGCCTCCTGCGCCTCGACGTAGATCGAGGAGGGGTTGTGCCAGTGAGTCGTGAGGTACGGCAGCATCGCCTCGACCACAGACGGGTCAGGGGGCGTCGTCGCCGCGTGGTCCAGATAGATGCGCGCGGGGCGCTGCGCCGTCATGCCACCGAGGATAGGACTTCCCGGATCGGCCCGCGGAACCGCGCATCCCTCCTGCCGGGCGCACCCATCAACGGGCGTGGTAGCAAACGATCACCCTCCCTCCTACTATCGAGGTGATGGCGACGAACGGCATTGACGGTACTCGCGAGCAAATCCTCGCTCTCCTGCGCAGGCGGGAGCGCATGGGGGTGGACGACCTTGCACGCGAGTTGAAGTTGGCCGGCGCAACCGTGCGTCGCCACCTCGACCTCCTGCTGCGCGACAAGTTCGTGTCCGTCGCGCCAGAGCGAGGTGGCACCGGGCGCCCCCGCCACATCTTCGCGATCACTGACTCCGGCTCCGAGTTGTTCCGTCAACACTACGTGCGCATGACGCGCCGCTTGCTCAGCGAGATCGTCTCGCTAAGCGCGGCGGAGACCGCGGGTCGCTCCGGCACCGAGCTCGCGGACCTGATCTTCGCGCGCATGGCAGAGCGCCTCGCTGGCGAGTACCGCGCACGCGTCGAGGGCGACACGCTTGCGGAGCGCGTCCGCTCCGTCGCCCACCTCCTGTCGGAGGAGGGCCTCGACTTCGAGGTCGCCGAGGGCCCGACGGGCCTCAGCCTCCTGGGGCGTGGCTGCCCCTGCACCCGCCTCCTCGGCGAGCACGACGGCGCCTGTGACCATGACCGCGTGCTCCTGTCCCGCATCCTGGGCGTGGACGTCCAGCCGCTCCGCGCTGAATCGCTCCCTGGCGACTTCGTCTGCGGGTACCTTGTCCCCACCTCGGTGCCCCGCTCCCCGCTGGAGGCCGCCCCGGCCGCCGTCTAGCTCCGTCGAACGCGGCTGTCACTCCCCATAGGCAGGGGTGACGTTGGTCGGTTATGATTCATGAGCAGTCTGACAGCGCGATCCCCGCGCGCACGACTCCGGAGGTCTCTATGAGCATCCCGCTGCCCGGTATGGGCGCCACCATCTCCAGCAAGCCTCAGCCCGCTCCGGTCGCCCTCGGCCCGGTGGTGACGATGACCGAGCGCGCCGCCACGAAGGCGAAGTCGCTCCTTGAGGCGAAGGGCTACCCGGACGGGATGCTCCGCGTCTTCGTCGTCGGTGGTGGCTGCTCCGGCTACCAGTACGGCATGGCGATCGCCCCGAAGGCCGAGGCCGAAGACCAGATCGTCGTCCTCGATGGCGGTGTGAACGTGGTCCTCGACCGCGAGTCCGTCCCAATGATCTCGGGCGCCGAGATCGACTTCGTCGAGGACCTGATGAAGTCCGGTTTCACCATCTACAACCCGAACGCCGTTTCGTCCTGCGCCTGCGGCTCGTCCTTCCAGACGGGCTCGAACCCGGGGACGCCGCGTCCCTGCTAGCTGCTAGCTAGCGTCAAACTTGGACACGCATCGAGGCCCTGCCCACGCAGGGCCTCTTGCTATCCGGGTATCCTGCGCACGTGACACGAGGAGTGAGCAATGCAGGCGTGGATCAATGTGGGGACGCCCGAGAACTTCGAGATCCTGCGGAAGCGCAAGTTCGACCTCTCACCCTTTAAGGCCTCGCGCCGCCGCCAGACCGCAGAGATGCAGCCCGGCGACCGCATCGTCTACTACCTCACCGGCGTCGTGCAGTTTGGCGGGGTCGTCGAGGTCACCGGGCCGGTCCGCGAGGAAACGAAGGACATTGGCCTCCACTCTGAGGTGAAGGAGGAAGAGGACTACCCCTTCCGCCTGCCGACGAAGCCCGTCGTGATCGCGAAACCCGGTAACTACGTCGAGATCCGCGAGATCACCGACCTTCTGGAGAAGACGAAACCGTTCGGCCCGAAGAAGTTGGGCATGTGCTTCCGCGGCAACGTCCACAAGATCTCGCAGCACGACCTCGACGTCATCGAGCGCCTCGTGCGCGAGCGTGCGTAAGGCAGCGTCCGATGAACGAACCAACTCCCCGAAGGTTGACGCGCAGCCACGACCGTCGCCTCGGCGGTGTCTGCGGTGGCATTGGCGAGTACTTCGCGATCGACCCGACGTTGGTTCGGGTGATCGCGGTCCTGCTGCTGCTGGTCGGCCCCGTCGGGGGCCTCACGTTCATGGGTTACATCGTCCTGTGGATCGTGCTCCCGGAGTCCGCAGCGGCCGCCGCACGACCGGCAACGGCGCGTGAGCGAGGTGACACCGGGTTCATCATCGGTCTCGGCCTGCTCGCCGTAGGCGCCTGGCTCCTGATGGGTCGCATCGGCTGGATGGGGATGGGCTGGATGCACGGCGGGTGGATGCCCGGCTTCGCCGGTGGCCCGCTGCTCCTCATCACCATCGGCGTCATCGTCGTGATGCTCTCCCGCCGCAACCGTGTCTAGGCACTCGTTCGCGCATCGGACGTGCGAAGGGATCGAGGTGGACGATGGCCGAGACGACGACGGGGGCGCATCTTTCCCTGCTGGTGGGACGGCTGCTCGACAATTGCTCGAAGAGCCTCGTTGACCTGACGCACGACCAGATCCACTTCCGTGGGGCACCGAGCGCGAACTCGATCGCATTCGAGATGTGGCACGTCGCCCGCACCGTGGACAACGTCCTGTTCTTCGCCTTCGACCGCGATCAGCCCATCTGGCTCCGTGACGGTTACGACACCCGCTTCGGCCTCCCGAAGACGGCGCAAGGCACCGGGATGCCACCCGAGGAGGCGTACGCGCTCCGATTCCCCGAGCCGTCCGCAATGGTCGAATACATCGAGGCCGTGAAGGTGGGCGTCCTGCCTCGGCTGGAGGCGATGAGTCAGGCGTATCTCGACACCATCTCTCCCGTCCGGCCATGGGGTGAACGCGCCCGTGCCGAGCACATGTGGCAGGTCCTGATCGCGCACGGGAACGGCCACCTCGGGAGTGTCACGATGGCGCGCGGGCTCCTCGGCCACGCGGACGTCATCGGGCTGTAGGGCCGGGCGCCACCGGAGCGCGTGCTAACCTCCATATGCGGAGGCGCCAACGTGCCCGACGACTTACATGCGGTGTCCCTCTCCTCGACCGATTGGTCGGACGCGCTGCCCTGGCGCGCATGGGACTCCGAGGCCTTTGACCTCGCCCGTGACTCGGCCCGCCCCATCCTGCTCGTCATTGGCGGTGCCTGGGACGGCGCAGATCGCCGCCTGCACGACGCCCTCGCGGATGCGCGCCTCCGAGCGCTGGCCGAGCGTTTCGTCACCGTTCGCGTGGATGTCGACGAACGGCCGGATGTCGCCGTCCGCTACGGCCCCGCACCGGTCGTGCTCGCGCTCACGCCCGAGGGCGAGCCGTTCGACCGCGCCGAGCCGAACGCGGACGCCGTCGTGATGCTCGCCACCTCCGCGCTCGCTCGATGGGACGGTGACCGAGGCGACGTGCTGAACGAGGCCGAAACCGGCCGCATCACCCGCGCCGCCGAACGCGCCGCCGGCTCATATCGTCGAGCCGGCTCCTCTCTGACGCCGGCCATCCTCGACATCACGCTCGACCTGCTGCCGGACACCGAAGAGTCTCCCGAAGTTGCGCGCTTCTGGCGCTACGCCCACCACCGGCGACGCACCTCCGGCGCGATCGAGCGGGCGCGAAGCATCGCCACGACGTCATTGCGTCGCGTCTCCCGGCCGGGCTCCGTGTGCCGTGGGAGCGACGTGGGCGATGCGCTGCTGGCCGTCTCCGAACTCGCGCGGGAGGACCCGGAGTACGCCGAGGCCACGCGCGAGACCGTCGAGGAGGCGGTCGCCTTCCTCGATGCTGCCCTGGGCGACTCCGCCGGTGGGATCCGGCACGCACTGCCGCCGGCAGGCGCCCCGGTCTACGCGGACTCCTCCGCACGTGCCGCACGCGGCCTGATCGAGGCAGGCGCGGCCTTCAACCGGCGCGACTGGACGGCCCGCGGCATGCGCGCAATCGAGTTCATCACCTACCGGATGCGTGCTGGAGAGGCGGGTGTCTACCACGCCTGGGACGGTCTCCCACGCGTGCTCGGACTGCTGGGTGATCAAGTCGAAACGTTGCTGGCCCTCCTGACCGCGTACGAAGTCAACGGCAGTGGTTCCTACCTCGAGCACGCCCGCAGTCTCGCTCGCTCGCTCGAACGAGGGTGGTGGGAGCGCGGCCATGGGTTTCTGGACACTGCCATTGGCCATGAAGAATTGGGGTTGCTGGACGAGGCCGTGATCCCCTTCGCCCTGAACGTCGCCGCTGCCGAGGCCAACCTCTGGCTGGCGCGGCTGACCCATGACGACCGCTACCTCGATGTTGCCACTGAGACGCTGGCTGCGGTCGCTCCAGGTTTCGAGGGACGCGGCGCTGCCGTGGCCTCCTTCGCCCGGGTGGTGGATCGCCTGCTCACCGCCGAACCCGAGGTGAAGGTGGTGGGTGAGTACCCGGTGGGCGAGCCAGATGGCGTCGTCGACCCGCTGCACCGTGCCGCGCTTCGCTTGCCAGTGGCCGCGCGGACCGTCCAGCGCTTGTCGCTGGCAGAGGACACCGGGTTGATGCGCGACCTCGGCGTCCCGATCGACCGCCCGCGTGTGGCCTACGTCTGCGCAGGCCGCGACTGTTCCGCGCCCATCACGGACGCTGAGGCCCTCGTTGCGGCTGCGGTGGCCCTCGTTGGGTTCGGAGACACGCTCGACGATGAGGACAGCGACGACCTCGATTAGCCGCGCCTAGAGGTCGGGGTCGCCTGCCACTGGCGGCTCGTCCGGTTGACGCGTCAGATCACGGATGCGCTGGATACGCCACATCGCGTCCAAGTCACGCTCCGACATCTCCTGCACCCACGTGAGTACCTCGACCTCGCCACGGAACGGGTGGATACCGACGTTCCGCCATCGCCCCCCTGCGCTTTCGAGGATCCACAACGTTTCCTCGCGCAGCGTGGCGAAGTCCCACAGCAGTTCCGCCACATCGTCCGCGTCGTACCGCGCGGGCTCGATCGCGCGCTCACTGCTACGGGCAGCGATGTTGGAGCCGTCGATGCGGAGCATGGCCTCGAGCGCCTGCTGGTCCTCGCGTTCCGCGTCCCGGAGGTCGCCCACGATCTGCGCGATGCTCCGCTCCTCGCCTCCCGGCACCACGTCCAGCAGGTGCTCGTCCACACCGGAGACGAGCCGGGTGATGCGGCGGCCCACCTCGCGGAGGGCCTTCACGAGGTAGCGACGGCGGTCGCCATGCACAGCGGTGACGTACTGCGGCATGATGAGGATGGTGCGCCTCCCGGCGCGGCGAGGCAATGGGCCGCTGGCACCCGTGGACAGGATCGAGGGCGTGATGGCAGACGGACCGCGGCTCGGGCTCCTGGACCACCTGCTCGTGAGCGGACCGGATGTGGCCGTGCTCGCGGCCTTCTATCGAGACGTCATGGGCGGCACCGTCATCGAGGACGACCTCCCGCACTGGGTGCGTGTTCGAGTCGCGAACATCGACCTGGGACTGCACATCGGGGCCGGTGGGCAGGGTAGTCAGCCGAGGTTCCGCGTGCAGGACGTCGCCGCGGTTCGCAGCCACCTCGAATCGCACGGCGTGCCGATCCCCGAGGGCTATCACGCGATTCCGGGAGGCGTGTCGCTGGACTTCGTGGACCCGGCGGGGAACCTGCTCGGAGTCGTCCAGTACGGCGTCGATGTCGCCTCGCTCGCCTAGGCTCCGCGCCTGGTGAGCGGCTGGGCTTCGTTCTCGCGGGATCGCCGCTACCGCTACAGCCTCGGTCGGTCATGGGGAGACGGGCCCCGAGTCTGCTGGCTCCTTCTCAACCCCTCTACGGCAGACGCGCGGGACGACGACCGGACCCTCAGGCGCTGTGTGGCCTTCGCGCGGGCCTGGGGCGCTGGGAGCGTCGAGGTCGTCAACCTCTTCGCCTTCGTCGCCACGAGGCCTTCCGACCTCCCGCGTGCGGCCGATGCCTCAGGCGCCGCGAACCGCCAGGCCGTGCGTCGGGCGCTGGGTCGTGCTGATTGGGTGGTAGCCGGCTGGGGGAACGTCCCCGCGCCACTGGCCGCCGCAGCGAGGCGCAGCGCGCGTGCGCTGCCCGGCCCGGTGTGGTGTCTGGGCCTGACCGGCAGCGGGCACCCCCGACACCCACTCTACGTCGCGAGCGCCACGCCGCTCCGCCCGTTCAAGGTGCCGCGTTGACCCAGCGATCCCCCGCCGCGACCATCGAGGCGTGAACTCCGCCTCCCTTCCGTACACCGTCCTCGTCCTGCTGGTCGAAATGGCCGTGGGCTCGCTCGCCATGGTCACCGTGTTCGATGCGCGCCGTCAGGTCACCGCCGGTTACGTGAAGGCTGGGGCGATGTTCGTCCTGCCGCTCGGGCTCCTCGCGCTCTGGACCGTGACGACACTCGACCGCCGCACCGAACTCGACGGCTACGCGCTCTCTGATGGCTGGCTCTGGCCCTTCACCGTCGTGCTCGTGGCTTTCGTCGCCTGCTCGGGCGTGTATGCGGTCGCCGCCTTCGCCCAGCGGCGTCGGGCAGGCGCGCTCTCGGGGACCGTGGGGAGTGCGGTCGGTGTGGTCGATCTGCTGCTCCTTGCGGGATACCTCTCCGCGCCTGCGTGGTCGTTCGCGGGTGTCGCCCTGTCGATGGTGGCATCGACTGCGGTCCTCGGCGGGGCGCTCATGGCGATGACATGGGGGCACTGGTACCTGACCTCCGGGCGACTTCCGAAGGAGCCCATGGAGCAGATGTCGCTGGTCGTCCTCGCGGCGCTCGGGGTGCAGGCTGTGCTGGTGCTGGCTGGTGCCATCCTCCCCGTGCGCGAGGTTCCGATGTCGGACGGCGCCGACATCGGCCTGCTGGCGAACCCGGCGTTCTGGCTCCGCGTCGGTGTCGGGCTCGTGTTCCCGATCGGCGTGACGTGGCTGGCCTTCAAGTCGGCGCAGATCCGCGGAATGATGTCCGCGACGGGCCTCCTCTACATCGCTCTGGGGGCGGTGCTCGCCGGCGAAGTACTGGCGCGTGGCCTGCTGTTCACCACCGGTGCAGCGGTCTAACCCCGTCGTCTGACGCTGCCGTACACGTAGCCGATCGCGCGGGCCATCACGCACCCCCGCAACCCCTGGCGTACGATTGCCGCACCACCACAACCGGGGTCTACGAGGCCAACGGTGAGCAAGCCAGATTCCACTTCTGACGATCTGCGCGAAGTTCCGGCGCCGCGGTCCCGATCGTCGTCTCCGGCGCGGGACAGCGAAGCATTTCCGTCCGCGCTTTCCACAGCGCGGGCGCGAATCCGAGCCCGGCTCAGAGACGTAACAACTACAGGCGACGATCCACGGCGCGACCGCGCGGCCGAGGACGCCGACCTGGTTGCGGCCATCGCTCGTGGAGAGGTGGAGGCGCTTGAGCGGCTGTATGACCGCTACGGGGCCCTCGTCTTCTCCGTGAGCCTCCGGGTCCTGCACGACAACCACCTCGCGGAGGATGTGGTGCAGGAGGTCTTCCACCGCCTCTGGCGGCAGCCGACCTCGTTCGATCCGGCGCGGGGACGATTCGTCTCCTGGATGATGTCCGTAACCCGGAATCGGGCGTTGGACGAGTTGCGGCGGCGCAACCGCCGGTTCCGGTCCGAGGAGCGTGACGAGGATCCAGATCGGGAGATTGCCGGGGGCGACCGCTTTGATGACCCAGAGGTGGGGGTCATCCTGTCGGAGATGCGGGTGGTGGTACGTGCGGCAATGACCCGCCTGCCGGCCGCCCAGCGAGAAGTGATCGAACTCGCCTACTTCGGCGGGCTGACCCAGCAGGAGATCGCGGAGCGGACGGGCGATCCGCTCGGGACGGTGAAGACTCGGATCCGCCTTGGGATGCGCCGACTGCGCGTCTCGCTCGCGGACTACGTGGAGGCTCCCACGCTCGCTCCG
>SCVR01000431.1 GCA_004296805.1 Dehalococcoidia bacterium | reverse complement strand
TGGAGAGATAGGAATAGGGCGTGGTGAGATACTTGCCCAGTCCCGTGGCGAGCAGCTTCGACATCATCTCCTGAAACAGCTCCAGCTCGTACCCGATCCGCCAGAGCATGAAGTCGCAGTCTCCCCGGACCCCGATCAGGGTATAGGGGATGACGATGACCTTGCCCGCATATTCTTCCGCCACCCGGACAAATTCCTGCTTGCCCCGGCTCCGTTCTTCCTCAGGCAGCCTGCGCCAAGCCGGGTCTATTTTGTGAAAACTGAAGTTGACGAACTGCCGCTTGGCAGGCTGCTCAGCACTGGCCATTGACTCCTCCTTCGCACCGTATGCAAGAACCGATAGGCGAAAACATCAGATGGGAAAGAAATTTTCTAGCATTTCGCCCCGTGAGTTGTCAACTCGGGCTCGTCTGACTCAGAGGCTTATGGTGGGCCGCAGGATTTTTGTGCCGAGGGATTCCACCGCGAGCAATAGACAGAAACTCGACAGGACTTCGAATGGTCGTTGACAGAGGGGGGGTGATCTGCTATCGCCTCATCGTGGTCGAGTGATGGGGGCCGACTGGCGAGGGCTTGACCGGCGGAGGCTGACGTGCGACGTGGAGAAATCATTGCGGTGGGGTCGGAGTTGCTGCTCGGAGGGCGGCTGGATACCAATTCGTTGTTTCTGACGGACGGGCTGGCCGAAGCCGGAGTGGAAGTACGGTACAAGTCCGTGGTGGGGGACGAGGAGGCCGACATCGTGGTCGCGCTGCGGACGGCCGCCCGTCGGGCCGACGTCGTGGTGCTGACCGGTGGATTGGGGCCGACCCTGGATGACCGGACCAGACAGGCGGTGGCCCGCGCCACCGGCCGGCCGTTGCGTCGACGAGCCGAAGCGCTGGACGGGATGCGGCGTCAGCTGGAGGCCTGGGGACGAACGCCGACGAAGGCGCAGTTTCGCCAGGGACTCATTCCGGTCGGCGCAGAGGTATTGGCCAACCCCGTCGGGTCTGCGCCGGGCTTTTGCTTGCGGTGGAAAGGTGCGGTGATCGTGGCTTTGCCTGGCGTACCGAATGAAGCCAGAGCGATGTTTGCCACGGCGGTTGTTCCCCGACTCCAGATGGAAGTTGCTGCGCATAGGCGGGCAGCGCGGCAAACGTGTATCGACCGACGGGTCCTGCATGCTTTTGGAATTCTTGAAGCCGAGCTGGATCAACGACTGAAGGACCTTGTCGGGAGGGGGAG
>SCVR01000116.1 GCA_004296805.1 Dehalococcoidia bacterium | reverse complement strand
GTTCAGCCCTCGGTCGCCGGAGTTGGCGAATGGGTTGGCGAAGTCGGAGACCATCGCCGCGCGCACCAGCGGGCTGGGACGTTCGTCGTCTACGAAGTTCACGAAGTCGCGGATCCACGCGCGCTTCTGCACGGGCGGTTCGCCCTGCAGGTTCATCCGCCCGCTGATCGTGCGGGTTTCCCACATCGGTTCTCCGAAGTTGGCGGGCGGTGGTGGGGGCGATGGCAGCGTGTCGGGGTGGGGGACGTCCCATGTTGGCGGCGCCCAGACGTTGCCCTCGGGCGCTGCAGCGCGACGGAGCATCACGACGCTCGCACGCGCGATCTCAGTGCCATCGTCCAGCCGTAACGAGGCGTCCGCGACGCGGATGCGGTTGCCATCACGCACCACGTTGGTGACCACCGTCACGGGGAGCATCGGCGCCACGCGGAACATGTCGACCGTGAGCCGGGCGACCTGGAACGCTGGGTCAAGGTGCTGGCGTTCGACCTCGTAGACCAGCAGTCCCGCGATCACCCGCCCATGCAGGGAGTTGGGGTCCCACGGGCCGCGTGTGCGCGGCGTGGGACGCAGGAGCGTCCCGTCGCGGTGGAAAAAGGTGGTCTCGGGGGCAATGCCCTCATTCATCGTCATGATCCAACTCTAGGTGGGCCCTCGGACACGAGGAAGCGCATCCAATCCAACGGGCCTTGACTACTCGAGGTGCTGGCCGCGACGCAGCTTGTGGAGTTCCGCCGCCACGACACCCTGATGGATGTCAAGAGTGGCAAATGTGCCGACGTCTCCGGGAGCGTGGCGCATCCCGGGACGGCTGGGGCTACCAGGGTTGAGGAACAGCACGCCCTGGTACCAGCCGATGTACTCGTCGTGGGTGTCGCCGAAGCACACCACGTCCACCTCCGTGCCAAAGCGTGGGCGGAGGTGATCCTGCACCGGTCCCGGTGGGAAGCCGAGGGTATGGGTGAACGTGAGCGGAAGCGGCCAGCGCGGATCGTGCACCATTCCGATGCGGATCCCCTCCACCTCTACCACGCGCAAGACGTTGGCGAGGCGGTCACCCTCCTCGACCGGGTCGGGGTAGCCACGGACGGCGAGGACAGGTGCGACCGTCTCAAGGTGGTCGAGGACACCCAGTGAATCGAGGTCGCCACAGTGGAGGATCAGGTCTACGCCGCGGAGGGCGTGCAGGAGTTCAGGCGGGGAGTCCCAACCGTCGCCCTGTGTGTGCGTGTCGGATACCACGGCGATGCGTGTGCCGCCCAGCCGGACCCGGCCAGGACGCGCAGACGGCGGAGGCATCACGGGCGGGCCTTTCCGTTCTTGTGGGATGCTAGTGCCTCGCCGATCCATGCGTCGCGCCGCAAGGAGGAGATCCTCATGAGACTGGTCACTCGGACCTCCGTGTCGGCGCTATGGGCGCTTCTGGCTGTCTGCGTCCTCGTGGGCCTGCTCTGGTCGGTGTCGTCGCCGACTGCATCGGCCGCGGTCGCCCTGGACCCGGAAGAACAGACTGCCATCAACCTGGTGAACGCGGAGCGCACCACCCGAGGGCTGCCCGCGTTGAAGGTCTCGCCGACGTTGCAGGCTGCCGCGGAGTGGATGGCCGCCGACCTCGTGGTCAACACCACGCCGGCGATCCTCGCTCACACCGACACCCTGGGGCGTGGGATCCGGGAACGGTTCAATGCCTTCGGGTACTCGCCGAACTCCGCGATCCGGGAGAACCTCAACCTCGGGCAGGCGACGGCTGCCGCTTCGATCACTGCCTGGATGAACTCCCCGACCCACCGCGACAACAACCTGGCGACCGACGTGAGCGTGCTCGGGCTGGCGCTCGTCGTGCGGCCGGGGACGCCGTACGTCTACTACTGGGCGCTTGCCTTCGGTTCAGTCGACGACAGTGAGCCCGCCGCGCCGGCTCCGACCTCGACGGCGACGCCTGTCGTCGCAGTCACCATCTCCGGCAGTGTCCCCACGAGTGGCGTGGCGCTCCTGCAGGCGTCGTCATCCGGGAGCGCGGAGGGCATCATTGCCGGGCTGCAGAGTCGCGGTTGCTCTGCCACATCGGTGTGGCTGGTCACCTCCGGCGCGATGCGGGGCTACCTCGCCGGCGCGCCCGCGTTCGTGAACACCGCGTTCCCGTCGAGTGTGGCGTCTGGGACGGCGTTCATCGCCGTGTGCCGGTAGCCCGTTCCCGCTAACGCGGGGCAAGCGGTGGGGCGGGGACGTCCGCTGGGATGCTGACCTGCATCGTGGTGCCGGTGCGCCCATCGCTCTGCGCGGTGAGCGTGCCGCCGTGCAGTTCGACGATGGAGCGCGCGATGGGTAGCCCAAGGCCGGTGCCGCGCGCGACCTGCGAGGCGCGTCGCGTGCGGTAGAACTTCTCGAAGACTCGTTCGAGTTCGTCTGGCGGGATGCCGATCCCGGTGTCGGTGACGCCGATCTCGACCCGGTGGCCGTTCCGGCGCACGGTCACGGTCACCGACCCGCCGCGTGGCGTGAACTTGAGCGCGTTCTGGATCAGGTTGTCCAGGACTTGCCGCATCCGCTGCGCGTCGACGACGGCCATCACCCGCTCGTCGCCCTGCACTCGGATGCCGACGCCAGCCGCTTCTGCCTGTGGGCCGAGGTCTTCAACCACGCGTCGCGTGATCTCCATCAGGTCGCCGTCGTCGCGCGCCAGTTCCACGCGCCCCCCATCGAGCGCGCCGATGTCGAGCAGGTCGTCCACGATGAGGCGGAGGCGATCGGCGTTGGTCCGGAGGAGGTTCACCAGGCGCGACTGCACCTCGGTGAGCCGGCCGGCGTCGCCGCCATCGAGCATGTCAACGGTGCCGCGGATGGCTGTCAGGGGCGTGCGCAGTTCATGACTCACGGTCGCGACCAGGTCACGCTTCAACCGCTCAATGTCCAGCACTTCGGTCACGTCGCGGAGCACGACGACGGAGAGGCCGCCCGGGCGGTCCTGGACCGGCCGAGACACGGCGACGGTGCGCCCGCCCACCTCGTAGAGCTGCGGGCCGGCAAACCTCGTGAGCTCGTCCGCAGGCGCGAGGGCAGGGAGCAGTTCGGAGATATGGCGTCCGGTCACGCGTTCGGCCGGCGTCCCCAGGAGCCGTGCGCCCGCCGGGTTGCAGGCCGTGCAGCGCCCTTCGCCATCGAGGACGAGGAGGCCTTCCTCCATCTCTCGGAACGCTGCGTCAGAGAGGCGTTGCTGGTCGGTCACTGTCTCCATCAGGCGCATGCGTTCCGTTGCGGCCGCGTCCAGTCGGTCGAGCATCTCGTTCACGCCAGCAGCGACGCTCGCGATCTCGTCGTTGCCATGGACGCGCGCCCGGAGCGGCCCACCGGCGCCTGCTGCGCCGATCGTTGACATGTCGCGTCGGAGCCAAACGAGGCGGCGGAGCACCGCGAACTCGAACGCGACCGCGAGGTTCACGACCAGCAGCAAGCCTGTCACGGTGATCGTGATGAGCAAGGCGCGCAGCGTCCGCGCGCTCTGGGCGACGATGGTGCGCTCTTGGTCCACGCGCAGGGTGACCAGCGGTTGCCCAGAGATGTCTCGCAGGTACTCGTACGCCACGATCCGGCCATCAACGACTTCGACGATGGTCTCCTCGCCACGGCTGAGTCGCTGCTCGGCGCGGGCAACGTCCGCCGGCACTCCAGCTACGATCGGGTAGATCATCACTCCGAGGTTGAGTCGATCGCCGAGGGCCTGTGCGTGCTCCTCGTCGAGCCGGCGAGCCATCACTGCCACGCCTCGCGGGGGGCCGGACTCATCGGTGCGGAGGATCTGTCGGGCGACCACGAGCATGGGGCCCTGGGATGTGTTGATCAGTCCTCGCACGCCCTCGTTCGCCGAAGGGAACTTCACGAGCGGGCTGTTGTCCGGGATCCGGTTAGTGAGGCCTGCGATCTGGATCGCCTCACCCTTCGAGTCTCGTGCACGAGCCGCCACGTTCTCTCCGGACGCTGAGCGGAAGATGAAGGCGTCCACGTGCAGTGACTCGAGGATGTTCGGGGTCAGGTTTGACGTGACGTACTTGGGGTCACGGGTCTGGATGAAGTCGTAGGTGTCATCCCAGGTGGACCAGTCGACGAGCAGGATGTCCAGCGCGTCCAGGTCAGATTCGATGAGGCGGGAACTGTTCTGGAGTTCCGCGATGACCTCGTTGCGCTCAATCTCCTCGTACGCGCGGGAGATGATCAGGCGGTGGGCGAGGACAAGGGCGGCGAGCAGTACGGCGATGCTGACGGCAAGGACAATCGCGATGCGATATCGGAGAGACATAACGACCTGACGACTCCCGATTCCGCCTGCGAGTCGCCACGATGCTAGCGCCCGGAACCCCTTGAGAACGGTGAAATCAGGGTGAACGATCCTGTCCCGCCGCCGCTTCCGGTCGAGGATTGCGATGCAGGAGGGCAGTGGCCATGAGCGAAGGGCACGAGGCAGGGCAGGAGATGGCCGGCCGATCGGGGCCGCGCGTGGCCACGGGCCCGCTGGTGGTGTACGGGGCGTCGCTGTTTGTGAGCGGCCTCTTTGTGCTTGCCTCGGCGGGAAGTGGCTACTCGCCGCTCGTCTACGCGTGGATCGCGCTCTTTGCCTGCGCTGTCGCCTTTCCGATCGCTGGGGTCGGGATCCTGGCCGCACTTGTCGAGCGTATGACCGGCCGGATGTGGCTCAGTGGGGCGCGGCGGCTGGAGGCTGCGGACCGGGGCGCGCGCCCGACCATCGGCCGAGGTGCGCGCTACGCCTCGTGGATCTGGCTGGCGAACGGCCTCGCCCTGTGGATCGCGACGATCGCCTCACAGTTCCCTGCGTAAGACGCCGTTCGCCTGACTAGCACGCGGGCCGGTGACCAACGATGACCCATCAGTCCGTCTGGTTGCTCGGATGAGGTGCGAGCATCTGTCAAACAACCGGTCGCTTGCAGTCTGAGCAGTCCGGGGTTCTGATCTTCCGATACGCGCCTCCGAGGCGCCGGAGGTGCCATGACGGCTCCCAGCGACGGTGAACCCTCCTCAGGGGAAGACGCGCCCAGCCCTCGTCCAATCACCCGAGCCGGCCGAGTCCTTCCGGGCAGCCGAGTCGGATCGCGCCGTGTCCGCATCGG
>SCVR01000020.1 GCA_004296805.1 Dehalococcoidia bacterium | reverse complement strand
GACCGAGGCCGGCCGAGCGGGGTTCGGGCTGGCCGGCAATGACCGGAGACCCTCCGTGCTGCGGCTCTTCCCTCGCGTGTACTACGGCTGGGTGATGGTGGGCGCTTCCTTCGCCATCAACATGTCGGTCTCGCCGCTGAACGCCGTCGTCTTCTCGTTCCTCATTGGGCCGATGAGTGCTGACCTCCATGTGGCGAAGAGTGCCCTCGCCTGGTCGCTCACCCTCCGCCTCATCGTCGCCGGACTCGGTGGCCCGGCGCTCGGCGTGCTCCTCGACCGGTACGGGTCGAGGTGGCTCGGAGCCGCGTGTGGCGCGATCGGCGGCGTGGCGTTGATCGCGCTCGGCTCTGCCAACGCGCTCTGGGTGGTCTACGGGCTGTTCGCCTTCTCCGGCCTCGCCGGTTTCGGTGGCCCCGCTGGCCAGTTGCTCACCCAGGTGCCGCTTGCGAAGTGGTTTGTCGCGAACCGAGGCCGCGCCATCTCCATCGCGACCACAGGCATGCCTCTGGGCACCGTGATCACCGTCCCGACGACGCAGTGGCTGGTCGAGGCCGTCGGCTGGCGAGGGACCACCGTCGTCTTCGGCCTCCTGGTCGTCTGCGTGGTGGTGCCCGTCAGCATCCTCTTCATGCGGCGCGCGCCGGAGGACTTCGGGCTGCACCCGGACGGCGCAGCGTCTGCGCAGGCCGTCATCGATGCCGCCGAGGCGCCCACCCGTGCGGCGATGCTGGCCACGACTCGCGACTGGACGGTCCGCGAGGCGCTTCGTACGCCCGCGATGTGGCTCATGCTGGCCGCGCTCACCGTGCAGGGCGCCCTGCTGATGGGGACGCTCGTCTACCGAGTCGACTTCTGGCAGAGCAAGGGCATGGCCCCGGCCCTCGTCGGCTTCGGCACCGCGCTTGACCCGTTCTGCGTGGTCTTCTCCGTGCTCGTGTTCGGCTCCGTCGCGGACCGCATCGCGGTCCGCTACCTCGGGGTCATCGGAGTCGGGGGCATGGCGCTATCGATGGTGCCGATGATCGTCTCGGACGGTCAGCCATGGACCATCCTGGCGCACAACGCGCTGTGGGGGATCGCAGCGGGCGGCTGGATCACGCTCAACAGCCTCGTCTGGCCCAACTACTTCGGACGCCTCAACCTCGGAGCGATCCGAGGCATCGTGCTGCCCGTGTCCATCGCTGCGTCGAGTGTGGGAGCGCCGCTGTTCGGTTACCTCCTGGACGCCGGCCTCGATCCCCACCGCCTGTGGGCCATCGGCTGCGTCGGCTTTGCGATCTCAGCCGTGTTCGTGTTGCTCGCGCGGCCGCCGAAGGCACCCGACGAACCGCCTGTGGACCTCCGCCTCCGGGACCCGGCTGGGACCCTCGCCGCTTAGGCGCGCGTCCCCACCAACCCCTCCACGGTGTCCAGCAGCGTCTGCGCGTCGAACGGCCTCTCGAGGTATCGCGCCACGACCCCGTCGGGCAGCCTCGGACGTTCTCCGAGCAGGTCGTCCGCGACGAAGATGATCCGGTCGAGCAACTCGCGCGTGTGCGCTTCCATCCACTCGACGAACGTCGAGGCGTCCAGCCCACGCATCGCCTGGTCAGCGATCACCGCGTCGAAGTGCCCCTTCATCATCTCCTGCACACCCTGCGCACCGTCGGCAGTGGACGTCACTTGATACCCGCCGCCCGACAGGATCTCGGAGGTTAGTACCCGTATCGCAGGGTCAGCCTCGATCACCAGCAGGCGTCCACGCGACGCCACTGGCGCGGCGATGCCGCTGCCCGGCTCGTGCGCCTCCGGCGTCCGCGCGATTGTCCGAGGTGCCTGCTCTGGCACCAGCGGCAACTGCACGCCAGCCGGAGGCAGCGGGGTATCGGGGTCCTGACGGGCGAACTGCAGCAGGTTCCGCATGATCCGCGCCGCCCGCTGCGACTCCTCCTCGATGGTGTGGAGCGCATGCTCGCGATCGGTGCCCTCCAGCGTGTCGAGGATCTGCGCGTACCCGAGGATCGAAGTCAACGGGTTGTTCAATTCGTGCGCCACTCCGGCTACGAGGTCTCCCAGTGCGTCGAACCGGGCAGCGGACGTCGCCTCGTCTGGCACGGCAGAGGCGGCTGGAGTGGCCGCTGCTGTCGGTACTCCCACCGCGGCGGCCGGCGTGATAGGCGCCCGCAGGCGGTCACCCACACGGCGTAGCGTGCGCTCCGCCAGCCAGCCGTCCGCGCCGGAAAACCCGCGCGGGCTCCGCCGGTAGAGGATCGCCGTCCCAGCGATCTCGGAGCCCGCAAACAGCGGGACATGCATCCGCGAGCGGAGCCCGAACGCCGGCAGTCGCCAGAGCGGCGTCACAGCGATCTCGTCCGCACCCAGCGGGCGCAGGTCACCATCGAGCACTGGCTCGCCGCGGTCGCGGACCTGCATCTCCGCCTCGTCCAGACGGCTCCAGGCGTCACCCGTCGCCACACCGGCCATCGCCGTCGGGTACGTCGCGACGACGAGCCCGCCACCGCCGACGAAGCGGATCACGCAGCCGAAGTCGAATGGCATCGCATTGTCGAGTGCCTGCAGCACGCCGCGGACTGCAGCGGGTGAATCGCTGGCGTCCAGGGCCTCGGCTGCAGCCAGCGGGGCGTCCGCTGGAGCCGGCGTGATGGTGGAGGAGACATCGGGGAGCAAACCGCCCGTGGGGACAGCGAGGCGGATGGCCCAACCCTCGCCACTGACGAGCCCCACCATCTCAACCACGAGCGCGACGGCGACTTCGGCAACTTCGAAACGCAGGGCGCCGGTCCACGTCAGACCGGGGCCCGGCCATGGCTCTGGCCAGCGGATTCGGTCAGCCCGGGCGACGAGAGAACGCACCTCGCGCCCCAGCACGCTGCCGGTCTCGGAGAGCCCCAGGAGCGCGCACGCGGCGGTGTCCGCGCGGCGGATGGTCCCGCCGGCGTCGACCAGCAACCACCCCGGAGGTGGTGCATCGACCGCGCGCGTGGCAGGCTCAGGCACGGACGCTCCTTCTGCTGGGCAGACTCCCCACGTATCCATCGTCGGCGTCCGGGGGTGCCCCATGCTCAGGGGAAACCCCTGCTTTCACCAGCGGGTTGTCCACAGTCTGGTGAGGAAATCGGGCGGCTGGTAGGGGGTGTCAGTTACGACGGTCCACGCCGCCCCAGCGTTCCGAGACCGCGCGCTGCGCCTGCTGGTGCGCGCCCCGGATCAGCGGCTCCAGCACCGCATCTGCGCGCTCCAACCGCCGGCGCACATCCAGGCTCTCCAACAGCGGTTGCAGCAGCCGAGGTGGTAGTACGTCGGCAGCGGCCGCGCCAACCGCGTCCGCCAAGGCGCCCGGTGCCTCAGGCACGCGCACAGTCCGCTGGTACACGCCGTCCACCAACTGGCGGAACCGTTGCACCTGCTGGAAGGCCTTACTGACCTCCTCCAGCAGTGCCTCGGGCACCTCGGAGACTTCGTCCACGGGATACTCCACGTCTGCCGTGAGGAACGGCCGGTCGTGGTTCAGCGTGAGGATGCGGAACCGTCGCTCGCCCTTCGTCTGCACCATCACGCGCCCGCCACCTACTGGCGACGCGGAGACGATGCGTGCCGTCGTGCCGATGTCGTGCGGGACCACTTCGGCGTCTCCGACCTCGCCACCGCTCCGGATCAGCACCACGCCGAACGGCTCGTCGGCTTCCAGGCATTCCGCCAACAACTGGTGATAGCGAGGCTCGAAGATCTGGATCGGAAGCGGCATGCCGGGGAAGAGGACAGTCCGCAACGGGAAGAGCCTGAGGAGGCTCACCACCAGCCACTCTTCTGCGTGAACACCACGGCCGCGCCCATCAGCACCAGGAATATCCCGCGGGCGATCGGACGAGGGTTGAACTCGAAGACCCGCAGGCGCATGCGCCGGATCCGCACGCCCGCAATGACGGCCTGCGCGCGGTCGCGTTCCTCAAGCGGTACGGAGACGCCGTACAGGAACATCGAGGGCCCGCGCGCGCCCCACGGGGTGTTCCCAGGGGTGACCCGGCGAGCGTCCTCGATCTCCACGACCGCGGTGATCCCGGCATCGAGCAACGCGCGCTTCCACAGCGCGGCCGTGCTGGCCTCGTGCGCGGCCGCGAAGCGGACCCAGGGCTCTGTGGGGGCGATGGCCATGACGTAATGCTAACCCGGGCGCCTCTGAGGCCACCCGGGCTAACGGTAAAGACTTGGAGAAATCGAGCAGTCGCCTAAGCCGTCTGCAGCGCCCGAACTCGGAGTGCCACATTTGAGGCACCCGTGCCACCCAGGGGGAGCAGCGCCATCAGCGCGCCTCCGTCGTAGTACGCGGGCATGTAAGCCGTGCCCGCCGCCACGCCGTCATCGAGCTTCACTGCAATGCGCAACGAGGCCGCCCCGTCCGTCAGATCGACGGTGTCGCCGCTGCGGACGCCGGCAGCCTCGGCGTCTCGCGGGTTCAGCCACACCGACTCTTCGCGGTGCAACTTGTCCGCGTCGTCCGAGTGGATCGAGGCCGCGTCCCAGGACGTGTAGAGCGATCGCCCCGTGGCCAACGCTAGGCCGGCCGGGGCAGCCGTCGCGGTCGGCGCTGGCTGCGCCTTCGCCGTCGTCGAGGCCGCGACAAGCGCGCGTGTCATCGCCGGCGTCGCGTCCACTTGCGCCATCGTGGGGTAGCCCATGGCCATTGCCAGTGCCTCGTGGGCCTCCGCGATGCCTGAGGGCGCTTCGTGGTCGCCGAGGCGGTTTGCGAGCGCCGCGAGGATCGCGACACCGTCCGACTCCTGCCCGCGCGCCCGCTGCGCCGATCGCTGGTGCAGCACCCGACGGTCCGCGTTCGTGATCGTCCCGTCTGTCGCGAAGAACGGCGCGGCTGCCAGCACCGCCGTCGCGTGCTCAGTGGCCGTCGACCGCACCGAATCGATCACCACGAGCGCGTCGAGCTTCGCGAGCGCGGTCTCAATGGCCGTCCGCCCCGGGGCGTTCAGCAGCGGGTTGTCAGCGTGCAGCACGAGGGCCTTCACCTCGCCGCGCTGCGCCGCCTCGATGATTTCGACGAACGACTTTCCGCCCGAGCTGGGCGCGATCCCCATGTCGGCGATGCCGAGCACGTTCGCGTCCGTCGGCAGGTAGTGGAACGCCGACCCCGCCTCAGCGCCGCGCAGCGCGATCGCGAGGTTCACCGCAGCCGTCGCACCCGCGCCTGCGCGTGCCGGGCCGTCCGCGCCGTTCGGCGCGTACACCACAGCGCCGTTGCCAGCGCCCTTCGCCTTGGCGACCACATCGAGGGCACGCGCCCACGAGGCCGCGTCCACGCCCACAGGGGCGGCGGCGCCGTCGGCCAGCCCCTGCAGCGCGGCCGCTTCGACGCCCGGCGTCACGCGCACGATGGCCGCCGCCCAGCGGTCGAGGGCAGTCCACTTCGCCGAGATGATCACGATCTGCTGCTTGCGCTTGATCACCGCGTCCTTCAGGCGGACGGAGACCACCTGATGCGAGTCCTCCACATCGAGGGCGGCCAGCACCACAGTCTGCGCCTGCTCCAGGTCTGTCAGCGAGGCCGGCACGCGGTCGGTGCCGAAGGCGGCCGTCATGGCCGAGGCTACCGCGCGGTGCACCGCGCCGTGCGAGAAGTCGAGGTTAGGCGTGCCGAGGGCGCGTGCCACACGTGCGAGGAGGTACGCCTCTTCATTCGTCGCGAGCGGCGAGCCCAGGACGGCGATCGCGTTCGCACCGTGCGCGGACTTTACCGCCGTCAGTGCGTCCACCGAGGCTGTCAGCGCCTGCTCGAACGCCGCCGGAAGCAGGCGGTTGCCCGCCCGCACGAGGGAGCGCGTCAGCCGCTCACGGTCGGCGATCGCCGTGTAGCCGAAGCGCCCGCGTACGCAGATCTGGTCGCGCGAGAACGGGTTCAGCCGGTCGGGTCGCACGATGACCGGTCGGTCGTCCGCCACCCCGTACGAGATCGTGCAGCCGACGGCGCACGAGTTGCAGGTCGAGTTCGTCCAGTCGTCCGCGCGGCCGATCCACTTGTTTGGCTTCTCCATCAGCGTCGCCGTGGGGCAGACGTCGATGCATGCGCCACAGAAGTTGCAGTCGGACTCGTGGATCGAACCGCCCGTGCCGAAGGCGATCATCGTCCGGTGGCCCTTGCCCGACAAAGCGATCGCGCCCGTGTGGCGGAGGTCGTCGCAGGCGCGCACGCAGCGTGTGCAAAGGATGCACATCTGCGGGTCGAACTCGAGGTACGGGTTGCCGCGGTCCGGCTCCGGGGGCGGCGTCTCGTAGTACGAGCGAGGCTCGCCCACCCACGGCTCCTCGAAGTCCCCCTGGTCCACGATCTCGCAGGAGGTCTGCAACTCGCAGCGGTAGTTCTTCGAGCAGGTCAGGCATCGATGCGTCACCACGTCGTCGCGGAGGCAGATGTCACCCGGCATGCAGTGCACGCGGCGGTGGCAGGTGAGACAGCGGTCCGGGTGGTTCGCGAGGATCAGCGACATCACGGACTGCCGGGTGCGCTTCACCTCGGCGGTCTCGGTGTTCACGACCATGCCGTCCGCGACCTGGGCCACGCAGGACAACTGCAGGGGCGTCGGCCGCGCGCCCACGATCTCCACGATGCAGGTGCGGCAGCCGGCGTACGGGTCCAGCCCGTCGATGTAGCAGAGGTTGGTGATCGCGACGCCGTTCGCCTTGATCACCTCGACGAGCCGGGCACCCGCGGGTGCCTCGACGGCCTGGCCGTTCAGCGTGATCTGGACCACGGCTCCCCCACCCCTCGATGCCTCGGACTCGCACCCCCGTCAGCGAGGGTGCTCAAACGTCGATCCGTAATCGCTAGTGCTTGTCCCGGTCCAACTTGCCCGGCAACTTCTGCGGCCCGAACGGCCCCGCGACGCCCGCCACCTCGACGCGTGACCGCGCGGTCGGCATCGAGGTCGTCAGCGGCTGGCGGTCCTGCGTCTGCCCGTTCGGGTAACGCCCGCCCGTGGTGCCGAGGTAATCCTGCGCCTCACGCGTGAGCGCGGTGCGGTCGCGGTACATCGTCTCGAACACGTACACGGCATCGTTGTACCGGCCGCCGGCCTGGATCGCCTGATACGGGCAGGCCTCGGTGCAGAGGCCGCAGTACATGCAGATCCGGAAGTCGATCTCGTACCGGTCGATGTTGAGGGTGCCATCGGCGCGCGGCGAGGTCTGGACAAGGATGCAGCCGTCTGGGCACGCCTGTGCGCAGGTAGAGCACCCGGTGCACCGCTCTTCGAACCACAGCAGATTCGTCCGGGCGCGCGCGGGGACCTCGCGCTGCTGCTCCGGGTAGTTCACGGTGATGGCCGGCCGCACGACGTGCTTCAGCGTCAGGAGCATCCCGCGGGCGATGCCGAGTCCGTACGCCACGACGCCTCGATTCCCCTGCCGGACGCCCCTTCGAGGCGTCCCGCCACCGCGCGCGAGCATACCCGAGCCCTGCCCCGCGCGATACCGCCCCGAATCTCCGAGAGGGAGCCTCGAGGACTTGTGAATCCTAGCGCAATCCGACCTGTGGTTGAGCGCGCGCAGGCTTCAGTCACAGGCACCAACCTGGGACGAACGTCACCCGCGAGTTAGCACTCTCTGAATGAGAGTGCTAAAGTCCTCACGCGGTTCAGGTAGCCGCCTGACATGGGTGCCCGCCTGAGACCGCTCCAGCAAGGCTGTTTCGGCAAGGGGAGATCGATGTCAATCGGTACCACTCTGGAGCAGCGTCCGGCCCCGGCATCTGTCGGTGAGCTCAGGCTGCTGCCCCACCACATGCTCCACCAGCATTATCGGAACCTCCTGACGCTCTCACCGGATGATCTCGATGCGCGCCTCCGGGAGGAAGTCGCCGCGGAAGTCAGACTCCCCGCGGATCAACGTCGCGAGGTTGCCTATCGGCGCCTAAGCGCTTGGCTCGACATGGATGGTGAGGATGCGCGCATCCTTTCACGCGCCTACGACCGCGCGGCCACAGGTTTGTCGGAGGAGCTCAGCAGGCGCCGCTTGGAAGCGGAGCGTGACGCCATCCTCAACGGTCTGACGTTCCATGACTTCCGTCGCTTGGCTCGTTTCGTTCCCTGGCTCAACGCTGAGCAAGGCGTGGTCCTGATGGCCGAGGTTGTCGATGCGTCAGCGGCAGTGGCTGCCTGATCACCGATCGCGCGTCGTACCCGGATCATCACACCAACAGGAAGGAGACCACTGTGGATCCTCTTGTCCGGACTGAACCGTTGTTCAAGACGCTTCAGGACGCCAGTGCTTTGGACGCACCCCTGTTGCTCGCGGCCTTTGGCGGTTCGGCGGGCATGACCCCCGCCGCGACTCTCGAGTACCTCGCCCAGCAGTGGGACGCGCGGCCCATTGCGGACTTCGACCCGGATGACCTTTACGACTTCACCGTTGCGCGGCCCAACGTCCTAATCGATGAGGGAGAACGTGTCGTCGAGTGGCCCGGCGTGCGGCTCTGGCATGCCCGGCCGCGCGGGTCGGACCGCGACATCCTGCTTCTCGAAGGCCGAGAACCGCACTTCCGCTGGCAACATCTGGCTACAGCAGTTGGCGAGGTCGCGCGCGCTCTGGGTGTCACCGAAGCGGTCGTCCTGAACTCGTACAGTGCAGGCGTTCCGCACACGCGCCGCATACCGGTCACCCTGACGGGGGATATGACCGTGTTTGCCGCGCGTGCAGGCATCCAGCCGAACCCGCCGCGATATCAGGGCCCTGCCACGGCCTCCATGGTGCTGGCAGTCGCCTTGCGAGAGGCCGGCTTCAAGACTGCCAGCCTGAACGTGCTCGCACCGTTCTACCTGGCGGTCGACCCGAACCCGCATGCGATTGGCGCGCTCATCGAAGTCATCGACCGCGGGATCGGTACACGCACCTCGGTCGAGGCCATCGAGCCGCATCGCGCCGCAGTCGACCAGCAGGCAGTGGCGGCGATCCAAGCGTCTCCCGGGCTCGCGCTGTTTGTTGCGAACCTCGAACGCCAACACGACGAGGCACCCGACCCAGGTTCAGCGCCTGGTTTCCGTACTGACGAGGTTCTCGCAGATGTCGAAGCGCTCCTGGCACGGCACAAGGGCGAACCGGGGGGGTCTGGTACCGGCCCTACGACACAGGTGCGGTAGCGGCGGGAGTCATCGGTGCTTTCAGAAGTACCGTACGCGCGAGCGGGGAGTCCCACAGTCTCGGGACGCGGGCCTCTCGGGGCCTGCGCCCGAGAGGGAGCCTCAGAGTCTGGTGACTCATGCACATCTCGGCGGCCGACACTCACAGGATCGCGTGGACGCGCCAACCGAGCCCGGCCCCTGCGAGTGGGTGCGCCACACCAACCGCGAGTACGCGATTGAGCCACGCGTACCGCGCGTCGCCTGTTTCGAATCGGATGAGCGTGCGGAAGTAGAACGATTCGCTCTCGCGGAGCGGGCCGAGGGGCTGTCGATGCCCGATGCCCTCGTAATCCATGTAGATAAGGGCGCCATCATGGGTGCGCAGTACGGCTCGTATCTCGTGCTCGATGACGCCGTCGCCGCGCTCAGTGATGTAGTCAGGCCAGGGCGGCACCACTTCGCCTCGGAGGTGTGGGCCCTCGAAGGTGCCGGAGGCCGCCGGCGCGACCGTGCGCTTCCCGCGGCCGCCATTGCCCACCTGCATGCGCATGTCCTGTGTCCCGAAGTCCACGGTGAGTTCGAAGAGCAGAGTGGTAGCCAGGTCAGCCATCGGACACCTTCCACACGGCATCGTGCGTGCCGAGAGGGGTGTTTTACTGCGCTCACGAGGTCTGTCAAGGCGGGGCGCGCGGCGCTACCCGCCGAGGAACCAGGTGAGGTCGAGGGCGGCCTGGCATCCGCTCCCCGCGGCCGTAATCGCCTGCCGGTAGGTGGGATCCTGCACGTCCCCCGCGGCGAACACGCCTTCCACGCTCGTGGCGGTCGCGCCCTGCTCGTGTCCCCCGCGTGTCACGACGTACCCCGCGGCGTCGAGGTCCAGCGCCCCGCGGAAGAGGCCTGTGTTTGGCGTGTGCCCGATCGCAATGAACACTCCGCCGACGGTCACCTCGCGGGTTGCACCGCCGTCGCGGGCACGCAGGCGGACACCGGTGACCCCCGCGTCACCGCCGAGGATCTGCTCAACCTCTTCGCCCGGAGCCAGCGTCACGCGCCCCTCCGCGACGCGCTTGGCGAGCCGATCTTCGAGGATGGCCTCCGCGCCGAGTTCTGGACGCCGGAACACCAACGTCACATGGCTTGCGATGTTCGAAAGGTCGAGGGCCTCTTGCACCGCCGTACTGCCCCCACCGACCACCACCACCGGTTGCCCGCGGAAGAAGTACCCGTCGCACGTCGCGCAGGTGGACAGTCCCTTGCCAAGGAACCCCTGTTCCTCCGGCAGACCGAGGTATCTCGGCGATGCGCCCGTCGCGATGATCAGCGCGTCGCAGGTGTACTCACCCTCTGCGCCAACGAGGTGAAACGGCCGCTCGCCGAGGGCGACCGATGAGACCTCGTCGAACAGGATCTCTGTGCCGTATCGCTTCGCCTGTTCCTCGAACGCCTCCATCAGGTCGACGCCCAGGACGGCCCCATGCTCCGTGGGCCAGTTCTCGACGGTTGAGGTCGTGACGAGCTGGCCGCCCTTTTGCACGCCGGTCAGGAGCAGCGGCTCGAGGCCGGCGCGTGCCGCGTACAGGGCCGCCGTGTACCCGGCTGGGCCGGAGCCGAGAATGACTACCCGCGCGTGGCGTGTCGTCATGCGCCTACGTCCCCATCACTCGACGCCCCTCGGCGAGCGCCTCGGGTGTATCGAGATCGAGGGCGACACTGGGCTCATTCGGCATCGCCAGACGCAGCGGGGGGTGACGCTGTAAGACGGCGCGCAACCCTTCGGTCGCTTCGGTGACGGCGGTGAGCTCCTCCAACAGGGTGCTCGCGACTACGACGGGGTGTCCGCCGTGCGCCTTGCGCGTGGCATCGAGATAGGTCGGTTGGATCGCATCGATCCGGCGTTCGAGCAGTTCACTCACAAGGCTGTCGATGACGCGTGTGAGGGCCGGCTGGTCGACGTTCTGGATCACGACCGCCTCGGGTCTCGTCCGGCCCGGGGCGAGCAGGCTTGCGGCTCCCTTGGCCAGAGAGGTCGCGCGTCCCTGTGGCCAGCGCTGGTTGAAGATCAACCGCTCGGCCCTCGGGCCCAGGGTGCGTCGGACCAGTTCGGCGCGACTGCCGAGGACTACCACGACCTCGTCCACACACGACGCGGCGAGTTGGTCGAGTTCCCACTCGAGCAGGGTCCGGCCGGCCCACGCGACAAGCGGTTTCGGCTGCCCCATCCGCATGGACGCACCAGCCGCGAGCAGGATGGCGGCAATGGTCACGCCCGGGCTGCTTGCTTTGCCCGCCAGGCAGCGATGGCCTGCCGCACGGCAGATGCCGCGAGCACCGAACAGTGCACCTTGCTGGCGGGTAGTCCGTCGACGGCTGCCGCGTAGTCATCGCGCGTGAACGCCTCCGCCTCCTCCAGCCTCCGCCCACGCACCATCTCGGTCGCCGCGGACGACGTGGCGATCGAGGCAGGGCAGCCTGACGAGAGGAACGAGGCCGCTGCGACGCGCCCATCGGCGAAGCGCAGGAAGATCCGCAGCGAATCACCACAGACCGGGTTCGTCACGAACGCCTCGGTGTCGGCGTCTGGCATGGCGCCGGCGTTGCGGGGCCGCTCGAAGTGATCGATCAGGGTGTCGCTGTACTGCTCAGGAGAGAGTCGTTCGGCCATACTTCGATTGTCGCACGGCCGCGGTGGCTATCCGAGGACGGGCCGCAGGCAGCGGAGTCCCTCGACCGGAGCACCCTTCGCCAGTGCCAGGACGCGGATCCGGCCGAGGCCCTCTGGTTCACATAGCACCTCAGCGGCCCGCCGGTCGGAAGCGAAGCGTTGGGCGTCCGCCCCGGCACGCTGCGAGGCCGTGCGCAGCGCCTCGCCCAGGCCGAGCGCCATCAGTGCCTCCGCCTGCGAGACCAGCGGTGCCGCCTCGAAGCCCTCGGCTGCCGCGGCGAGCGAGGTGAAGTCGACGTGCACCGTAAGGTCGAGCCGCCCGGGTTCGGCGAGCGGGTCAGGCTGCGGCGAGTGG
>SCVR01000115.1 GCA_004296805.1 Dehalococcoidia bacterium | reverse complement strand
GCTCTTCCGATCTACGTGGTCAACATCTCGTCCCACTATCACTTCTACGAAGTGAACCCCCGCATGGAGTTCGACCGCACCGCCGCGTACGGCCGACGCCTGGACATCCAGGCAGGGCGGTCGGTCATCTGGGAACCCGGCGAGACGAAGTCCGTCGACCTCGTGCCCTACGCGGGCAGTCAGATCATCGAGGGCTTTCAGCTCGTGCCCCCACCGTCGGCTGGAGAGGTGTAGACCGTGCCGCAGCAGGTTTCCCGCGAACAGTACGCATTGATCCACGGCCCGACTACGGGCGACCGAGTGAGGCTCGGCGACACCTCCCTGGTCATCCGGCTGGAGAAGGACTTCGCGGAGTACGGCGATGAGGTCGTCTCCGGCTGGGCCAAGAACTTCCGTCAAGGCATGATGATCCGAGGCCGCCGGGTCGGCGAGAGCGAACTCGACACGATCCTGATCGGCGCGATGATCGTGGATCCGGTGCTGGGCATCTTCAAGGGCTCCATCGGCATCAAGGGCAACCGCATCGTCGCCATCGGAAACGCCGGGAACCCGGACATCGCTGACAACATCGATGCACTCATCGGCCCGGGGACCAACATCATGCCGGCCGGCCACCTGATCGCCACCCCTGGGGCGATCGACAGCCACGTCCACTTCGTCACGCCACGACTCATCCCTGCTGCGCTGGACGGCGGCGTCACCACCCTCATTGGGGGCGGCCTCCAGCACCAGCCCGCGATGAACCTGCAGATCCCGCTGGCCGCGATGGAGGAGTTCCCCCTCAACGTGGGCCTGCAGGCACGCGCGTCCTCACACGTCCCATCCGCGATGGACGAGTACCTCGCCTTCGGGGCGTGCGGTTACAAGATCCACGAGGACATGGGCGCCTATGCACCGATCATCGACGCGACGCTCACGGTCGCAGATGAGTTCGACGTCTCGGTCTGTCTCCACACGGACGGCTTGAACGAGGCGGTCCAGGCCACCGACACGATCGAGGCGGTCGCAGGACGGACGCTCCACGCCTACCACGTGGAGGGCGCCGGCGGCGGGCACACGCCGGACGCGCTGATGATGACCACACGCGACAACATCATCGGCTCGTCCACGAACCCGACGCTCCCCTACGGAGTCGGTGCCGAGCGTGAGCACATCGACATGATGAGCATCGCGCACGGGCAGAACATCGCCCTCGAGGAGAACGCGGAGGCGATCCGCCTCCGGATCCGGGGGACCTCCATGGCGGCGGAGACGCTCCTGCACGACATGGGTGCGATTCCGATCATCAACTCCGACTCGCAGGGGATGGGCCGCATCCAGGAGACGATCCGTCGCGCCTGGCAGATGGCCCACGCGAACAAGGAGCGGGCCATTGCCGCCGGGACGGAGACCGCATCTGGGGATGACAACCGACGGGTGCTCCAGTACCTGGCGAAGATCACGATCAACCCGGCGCGTACCCATGGCATCCACCACTACGTGGGGAGCCTGGAGCCCGGGAAACTGGCGGACATCGTCCTCTGGGATCCGCGGTTCTTCGGAGCGAAGCCGGAGGCGGTGATCAAGGGTGGGCAGGTAGCGTGGTCACCTCGGGGCGATGGAAACGCGACGATGCGCTACGCAGAGCCGGTGACGTACGGCCCGATGTGGGGTGGGACTGGAAAGGCTGTCGACCGACTCGCCGTGAACTTCGTCTCGGAAGCCGCGATCGAGGCGCGCGTGAAGGACCAGATCAAGTCGAGCCGCGAGTTCCTCCCGGTCAAGGGCTGTCGCCACATAGGCAAGAAGGACCTGATGTTCAACGATGCCAGCCCCGACCTCCAGATTGACCCCGTCAGCGGCGAGGTCTACGCGGACGGCGCGCGCCTGCACTGCGAACCGCTGGAGACCTTCACCCTGTCGAGGAAGTACTTCCTGTCCTAGCGGGCCCGACGTTGAGCGCCGTCGGAGGCCACGGGTTCGAATCGAGGTGCGATTCGAGGTCGTCCGGCGTCCGGGACGCACTCGGCTTGGCGATGTAATTGTGCGGCTCGGCGGGTTTCGTTATGGCCCAACTCGGGAGCCTTCGCTCTTTCGATGAACGGCTCAGCGTCATACTCCCAAGCAAAGGGCCGCGGGTTCAAAATCCCGTCCGCCGCCTTGCGTCGAACCCATTGGATCACTTCTCGGGGCGCCCGAAGGCGGTCCTCATCAGCCATGATCCCCGCCACGGCGAGTGCGGGCGGGGGTGCCAGGACGATCCGGAGGAGGTGTTCCCGTTAAGTTCGCTGTTCCGGGCTGCACGGAGGGGTAGCATGGACGTCTTGGTCAATCCCCCGGGCCAGTCCGATCGCAGAGGGTGAATGAACTCCGGAAGCGTAAGCCAATCGACTCGTCGTTTGTCACAGGTGAGCGGTCATGCCGATGTTCGTACAGTGGTGAGGAAGGAACCGGGCTACTTTTTCTACTTTGAGGTCCCTCTCCTCGACTGACGGCTGTTCTTCCGTCCGCACGGGCACACTTTGCATCATGCGGTTTCGTTACGTCACGAGTTCTCTCGCGTTCTCACCCGAGTAACGATCAGGGATTCCCGTGCTCCGATCGTTTACCACCTGTAGTCATACGCCGGAGCGGCTTGGGCGGGCGGCGCGGGCGCGCCGCAACGCTCTCAGACCGCATTGGACTGGTGAGAACGCCTGTTCTATACTCTGCCCTGACAGACTGCGCCTGCTAGCGTGGCGGGGGGTGGTGTGGCGCGGAATTGGGAATCCTGGCTCTCGACCGCTCGACGTCCGGCCTCGCCGACTGAGGAGGCCGCTCGGGATCGCACGGTCGCTCGCATCAAACGAGCTATCACCGCGTCGTCGCTTCCCGCGAGCGTGCGCGTCTATGCGAAGGGCAGTTCGCAGAACAATACGAATGTCCGTCGTGATTCCGATGTCGATGTGGCCGTTGAGTGGAGCGAAGACGCCTACGTCGGAACCATTGGAGCCACGAAAGACCTCACCTCGGCGCAACTCGGCTACACGCCGGTGAAAAGCGCCATGACGCCGGGTGGCTTCCGATCAATTGTCGAAGCAGCACTCATGGCCGAGTTCGGCGCAGGTCTTGTTGACGTGACCGGCGACAAGGCGATCAACATCGATCCGACAACGACAACGTTAGATGCCGACGTCGTGCCATGCTTCGAGCTGCATCGCTACGATGCGCCCGGTATGTACCACGTTGGACATCGTCTCTTCCCACGAAGCGGCGCACTTTGGATCGATAACTTCCCTCAGCAGCACTATGACAACGGCGTCGCGAAGAACAACCGCACGGGCGGGCGCTACAAGGACATGGTTCGCGGGATCAAGCGGCTCGAGTCCGAACTACTTGCGAGCGGCGCAATCTCGAGCGCGCTCCCGGGCTACGTGGTGGAGTGCTTGGTCTTCAATGTTCCGGATGACCGGTTCAACCACAACCGGCTCGTGGAGGATCTCGAGGCCGTCTACTTGTACCTGTGGTCTGGATTGAAGGACGCGGCGATCTATCGGGAGTGGGCTGAGGTCCACGACCTTCACTACCTATTCCGCGGGGGCCGCCACTCCCCGGACGCCGCGTTTCAGTTCATCGACAAAGCCTGGGACGCACTTCTCGAGCAGTAAGGTCCACGTGCCGAACGCAACTTGGATTCGGATCACTCTCGCGACCGCCGCGATCGCCGTCCTTGTCTCTACATGGTGGAAGACGGGCGAGACCGATATCGATGCCGCGAGACAGGTCCTCTCGGTCTCTGGCGTTGTCATTCTGCTCATCCTTGCCTTCGACTCGTTTGCATGGCGCTGGCCGCTCATCCGTCTTCTGAGCCGGGTTCCGGTGCTTCATGGGACATGGAAGGCTGCGCTCCGAACCTCCTACCCTGGCAGGGCTGACGAGCTAATCGAGTGCTATCTCGTGGTGCGACAGACCTACTCGACGATTCGTGTTGATCTGTTGACTGACCGAGCGCGCTCCCGTTTCGTGTCGGGTGCTCTGGTGCGTGAACCGGGCGCGATCGTCTTGAACTACATCTTTCGCTACGAGGCGGATGCCTTGAACACAGAGGGGAACCCGCCCTCTAAGGGAGCAGCTGATCTGACAGTCGGCCAGCGTCCAGCGCTGCATATGTCTGGCGATTACTGGATGGAGCGTGGAACGAAGGGCACGATTCAGACCGTTGGGCACGCCCATGCGTTGTACGACACCTACGACTCCGCTCAGACAGGGGAGTACGAAGACCCCTCGGCTTAGCCTCGCTCACGCTCTGCTTGGGAAGACGGCCTGGCACATGCTTCTGAATCTCGGGCTATCCGGCGGAGTGTTAAGCGAGTAAGTGGTAGAAACGACTCCATGGCTGACATCCACACCGGGATGCGGATCGAGACTCTGTCGACGGGGGCTGGCGGGGGCGTTGAGTTCACGATGGCTCGTGTCATCAATGGGAAGACGGACATCTCTTACGGCCTCCACGGGAACCAACGCTCACACTCCCTGAGCGGAGGGGTCGATCGCGATGATCTGCTGCAGTGGCTCGGATTCCGGAATGTCGGATGCACCATCACGCGTGACCGCGAGACCTTCTGTCTTCCCGTGGATGAGGAGTTCGACCTCGACGGTTTCGCGGGCGCTTTCGCACAAGCCCAAGGGCTGGTCAGTACCGCCGATCAACTACTTCAACGCTGCGGCTTCTTCTTGGAGAGTCGCGAGTTCCCTGCCAAGCAGTGGGCGCGCACTCGAGGGCCTCGAACTGATCGGCGGGATGCATCTCAGTGCGCGTGACGTTTTCGTCGAGGCTGATCTCGAGTGCGTCGTTCACCGCGTCCACGATGCAGCGGATCGGCTCGGTGCGTTTGATCTCACGTCGCTTCGCGCGGAGTTCCTGTGCGAGCCGGCGACCTTCGCCGGCCGTGACCAGGTAGTAGCCCGTCGCGGCGCCGTCGGCCTTCACCTCCGGTTGGACCACGAGGTTTTGCAGCAGTCCCTTGTGCGCGATGCTCGCGGCAAGCGCCTGGATGGCCGCCTCCCCGTGCGC
Organism: Dehalococcoidia bacterium; assembly: GCA_004296805.1. Lineage (GTDB taxonomy): Bacteria > Chloroflexota > Dehalococcoidia > UBA2979 > UBA2979 > SURF-43. Next base: position 4,143 of record SCVR01000115.1, on the reverse strand, counting down.
CGTCTTGCGGGCGTTGTGTGGGGACTTCTTCAACTTGTTCAGCGGGATCAACACCTCGACGCCTTGCTGGGCGACGGGCTCGGTCTTCGTAGTCATGCTGTCTCTCCTACTTGGGATCAGGGTTGGCGGGCGCGCGTTGCGCCCGGTCGTAGAGAGCGCGGGAGCCAGCGGCGCATCGTTCGAGGCGACCGCCGACTCCGCGTAGTTCGGGCGTCACAGGAGACGCATCTGCTCGCCGTCTTCCGAACCGAGCCGATCCGAAACGGGGATCCAGTCCTCGCGCGACGGCGGGCTGGCGCCGACGCCCGCGACGACCGGCAGGGCTTCGGGCGCGAAGTCCCGAGCGTCGAGGGCCTCCTGCGCGCCGTCGGCGGCGAGGCGTGCTTCTGCGAACAGGGCTTCGAGCGACTCTTCGTTGACCTCGCCGCCGCTCGCGAGCGATCGCGCGAGCTCGAGCGTCAGGTTGTCGCCGTCCGCGCCGTGCGCCGCGAGCCCACCGTCGCCGATCTCGCCTTCGACGATCAGCGACGCCTGGAGCTTGCGGGCGACCAGCAACAGCGCCTGTGCCTGGAGGGCCGCGCGGTACGCGAAGTAGACGACGCGCACCGGGTGACGCTGGCCGATGCGCCACGAGCGACGGCTCGCCTGGCGCATCGTGTACACCGAATACTCGACCTCGAACCAGACGATGCTCTCAAACCAGAGGTCGAGCCCCGTCTGCACGATCCTGGGATGGACGATAAGTACATCGATCCCCTGGCGCAGGCGCTGGTTCACCCAGTCCTCGCGCCGTTCCGGCGGCACCGTGTCCGCCTTCAGCGTGGCGACGCGCAGCCCCGCGTCGCGGAGCACCCGCTGGAGGCGCGGAGTGATGTCGCGGCTCTGCGTGTGCGTGATATAGACCAGCACGCGACGGCCCTGCCGCCGTTCGTCGAGGGCGAACTCGACGAGCGCTTGCTCCTTCGGATAGAGCCGGTCGGCGGGGAGCGCGGGCGCCGAGGCGATCACCTCGCCGCTCTCCGCGTCGACGACCGTCTCGCCGAGAGTGCAGGCGTCGGGGTACGCCAGCAGCGCCTGCAAGTAGGCGGCGAGCAGCCGCCGCGACCCCGAGGCGAGGGCCTGCATCACCGCCGCGTGCAGCGCGTCCGCGAGCTGGCGGTACGCCGCGGCCTGCGACGGACCTGTGCCGTCGCCGCGGTCCATCGCGATCAGGCGGACCTCCTCGCGGTATTCGGGGAGGTCAGACGCGACGTCGGCGAGCCGCAGGAAGACGGTGTTGCCGATCAGATGGAAGAGCACCGCGGGCGAGACGCCCGGCTTCTCCACCGTGCGCGTGCGGTAGCCGCGCCGGCGGCTTGCCCGGCCGTCCTCGTACGGGTCGTCGTCACCCTTCCGCGTGATCCGCTCCTGGATCCCGTACCGCGCGACCCAGCGTGCCTCATCCCCGTGCCCGAACTCCTCGCGGATGCCTGGCGAGAAGCGATAGAGCAGGTGGAAGAGCGTCGACGCGTACCCGCCGAGCAGCGTGCCGGTGAGCGTGAGCGTGCGGCCGCAGGCCTCGGCGAGGGTGCCCGCCGCGATGCCCTGCGCGGAGCCGCGTGCCTTGTACTCGTGCTGTTCATCGATCACGAGTAGTTCGAAGACGCCGGGCATGCGCCTGGCGATGTAGTCGGCGAGCGGCACCCGGCGCGGGCCGTTGCGGTCGGCCTGCCAGAGTGGTGAGCCGCAGCGGTCGCATGCATGCTTCTTCCGCGCGAGCGCGGCAAGCTCGAGCGGGAGGCCTTCGCCGTCGAACAGCGGCGCGTAGCACGCGGGGCAGCAGTTGCGCCGCGCGACCTCGCCGCGGTCGTCGTACGCAACACGTCCGCCATCGACGTCCGGCCGCCGGACCACAGCAGGCTTCCAGTGGTACGAGAGCTTGGCCTTCTCGCGGGAGAGGATCACGAACAACGGCCAGTGGCGGTCGAAGCGGAGCCGTCTGAGGTCGCTGATCGTGCTGACGATGACCACTTCGGCAAGCGGCACCGTGTCTTCCACCTCGCGTTTCCATTTGCGGGTCAGGTGAGGCGGGCACAACACGAGCACGCGCCGGAAGCCGGCGACGTACGCCGCCGACGCCCCGATCATCGTCTTGCCCGTGCCCATCTCGCCGACCACGTTGGTCCCGCGGTGGAGTTGGAGTGAGACCGCCGCCGCGCGGATGGCGTCGCCCTGGGCGCCCATCGGCCTGCGCTTGAGGCTCGAGAGGTCGAAGCCCCAGTTGTCGCGAGTGCGTGCCGTGTAGACCGGCGGGTAAGCGCGCAGGACTGCGCGCGTGATCGCCTCGCCGTGTTCGGCGAGGAGTTCAGGAAGGGTCGTCACGACTTGGAACTGTCCGACGCGCCCGTGTCGATCACTTCGATGTCGCCCGTGCGAAGGTTGAGCACCGTGACCGACGTCCGCATCACCTCGCGCTCCACCTCGACCTCCGGGTCGGGCGAGTAGACCGAGATGGACTCCTTATAGGTGCGTCCTTTGACGAGCAGCCGCTGTTGCCCGGAATGGAGCACCACGCTGTCCAGGAACCCCGCGGCGACCATCACGGCGAGGTGCCCGCGCCGCAACGGCATCAGCGGCCGGACGCGACGCTCCTCCGGCGGCCAGAGGCGTTCGGTCAGGGCGACGTGCGCCCACACACCGGAGCGGCGCGCCTCAGCGGCGGCTTCGCCTGGATCGAAGTTGAATGACGTGAACAGCACGTCGCCGGTGGGGAGCACCGGCAGCGGGCGTTGCTGCTTCGTCGCGCCGGCGGCGGGCAGCTCGGGCAGTGCGCTCGACGCCCACGACTCGACGGTCGCGCGGCCGGAGGCATCGGAGACGGGTGCTTCCCGCATCGTCCCGAACAGGACGACTTGCTCGAACCGCTCGTGTAGCCCATCGGGGAAGCGCCAACAGGCCAGGTCGCGGTAGTGACCGGCGAGGTAGCGTGCCGAGGTCGCGAGCCGTCGCTGCGGCACGATGTAGATCAGCAGTCCGCCGGGGCGGAGCACCTTCGTCATCGCGGTGAGGAAGGTGTGCTCCAACCGCCGTGCATCGAGGTCGATGTCATACGGCGGATTGAGAAAGAGGCAGGAGAATCCTGCTTCTTCAATCCGCGCGGTGAACGCACTCCCCGGGAGCGCGTGGTCGAGCACGCTCGCGGCCTCCTCGTAGCGATCCGCTTCGAGTTCGACCCCGTAGGTCTCGCCGCCGATCGTCGCGGCGAGCTGCTGGAGCGCCGCTCCGGTCCCGGCGCATGGATCGATCAGACGCACGGCGACGTGGCCGCCGTGCGTGGCGGGCCGGATCATCGCTCCGATGCGGGCGACCACCTCGGGCGGCGTCGGGAAGTATCCCCCGACGGCAAGCGACTCAAGCCGACTCATACCTTCTTGACCCCATGGTTGAGTTGGAAGTTCATCGCGGAACTCCTTTCGAGCATGATTCCGCGCACCATGTCTTGGTGGCGCACTGCGTAACGGATGATTCCCGAGCGACTCGTCGGCGCGTGACGGACTTGGGCCAATGCCCCGCCGCCGAACGCGTTGATGCCGCTGGCGTCCAACGAGAGCCGAGTGTTGGCGGCAAGTTGGAGGCCAGCCCGCACTGGTTCCTCGGATCAGGTGCGTGCGATGCTGGCACACGAGACAAAGAGGGGTGGGTAGTGACTGTGACAGACCGATCCGGGGCGCTGTCGGTTCTGCTAGGAGAGTACGAAGCACTACGCGCCGAGCTACTCGCCAAACTGCACGAGCGTTGGCTACTCACCGTGGCAGCGCTCGCTGCGATAGCCTCGATCATCCCAGCCAGTCTTGGCGACGTGACGGTTGATCAGAGAGCGGTCGTATTGAATCTCGTCGCATCGATCGTGACGCTTATTAGCTTTGCTCAAGTCGTCAAGATGCTGCAGGTGTATGTGATAGCGGACTACATTCGCACTCATTTGCGGCCGTCAGCAGAAGCATTAGTCGATTGGGGTTCTTCCGCCGGGTCACTTGGCCTCCTTTCATGGGATGATTACCTCTCGCAGAGGTCGCATGGGCAGAACAGGCTGTCATCTGTAATCAACAGCATCAGAAGGGCCAATGAGACGCTGCCGTTCGCGGTGGCGTTCGTTGCCCCTGT
>SCVR01000114.1 GCA_004296805.1 Dehalococcoidia bacterium | reverse complement strand
CGAGCGCCTGCCACGCAGTCGAGAGCGCGGCCGCGGCCTCGCGCTCAGCTCTGGTCGCAAGCACCCACGGCTCGCGCAACAACCACAGGGCGTAGTAGCCGCCGCCCGAGTCGAGGATCAGGGATGGCCTGAGCGGCAGTTGGCGGATGAACGCGAGGCCGTCAGCGTGGCTCGGCAGTTCGGTCTTCTTGTGCGATCCCACGAGCGTGTCGACGTCCATCCACAGGCAAGGGATGGCGAGCACGTCCTCCGCTCTGCCGCGACCGCGCGCGCCGGGTCTAACGAGGCCCAGCATGAACCAGGGTCGCGTGGTGTCGCCGAGACTCGCGGCCGCGTCGGCGGGGTTGTCGAAGCACGCCACTCCGGCCTCGTTCCCGAAGGTCCTGAGTTCGCTGGGAAGCGGAGAGCCGTCCGGCCAGAGGAGCTTGAAGAACTGGACCGCGGTCGCGAGATCGGCGACCGGCGTCGGGAGGAGCGCGTCCATCGCGACCTACTCCTTCGCCGCCGGGGTGTTGCTCAGTCGGAGCAGCTTTTCGAGCTGCGCGACGGTCTCCTCGGAAAACACTCGCGCGTTGCCGGCGCGGCCGATCGGCGCGATGTTGTGCGCGCGGATCGCGTACTCGACGCGGTGGAGAGGAACCTGGAGGCGCAGGGCGATCTGCCCGACAGTGATGAGTGATTGCATGGCTCGGTGCTCTTCGTGGGTGCGCAGTGCTGCACACAGCGCGATGAAGAGCGTCGAACCGGAGGGAGGCGGACCGCCTTCCTGAGCCCGCCAGGGCCACAATCTTTCTGATAATCCCCCGCTTCCCTCCGGTTGTCCCAAACCGGAGGGAATCGGCGGTGCGTCAGTCCTGCTCGTCGACTCGGATCATCGATCGTGACCGACCGGCAACACGTGGTCGGTGCTTCTGAAGCCCGAGGACCTCGCGGCCCTCCCGGAGCTGCCGCGCCCAGTTGTCGTAGCTGGAGCGGTCGTCGACTAGGTGGTCCCAGGCAGTCCGGTCAGGCTTCTCATAGAGCTCGGTGTCTTCGTGCACTGCTCGTAGCCACTCCAACGTGATTCGCTGCACCGCGGGCTCAGCACCCGCCTGCTCCAGCGCGGCGCGTGCCTCAGCCTCCGACCACTCGGAGGGAGATCGTCGTTCGTGCGCGCTGTAGCGATCGCTTGGAGCGCTTCGCTCGACCGGAGTGTCCGGGCGCGCGACGCGCGGCGGCGGCGGCGTCGACTCTGAAGGCGTGCGCGGGCTCGCTGGGTTCGGCCTTGGCCAGCGCCCTCGCATGCGAGCATCTACCTTGGCTCCGAGGTGCTCGAAGAACTGGTGGTAGCACTGCCATCGGTCGTAGTCGCTGGCTAGTAGTCGCCCGAGTCGTGCAGCGACATCTGAAGCGATGGACGCCGAACTCGGATCCCGGAGCAAGTCCAGGAACGATGGTCGCATCGCAATGAGGCAAGCCTTGAGGTCTTCGGATCCGACGTGGATTTTATCGTTCACGAGATCCTCGGCGGAGAATCCGTCCTGCGCGGCGAGTTCAACGAGAGCTCGTGCCGCCGGCGAGATTGAATCACGGACCCAGCCCAGTGCGTATGCTTGCCAATCCTGTGCCCTCAGTGCCGCGCGCTTTGACATGGTGTTCCAACGCGCGAACTCATACTTTTCGTATGCACCGGAAGGACCGCAGACGTGGAGTAGTTCGTGGACTGCAACGAACCTCACCC
>SCVR01000113.1 GCA_004296805.1 Dehalococcoidia bacterium | reverse complement strand
CCACCAGCACGCGACCGTCCGGTGCCGCGATGAGGCCGCGGTCCAGGCAAAATTTTGTGAAGCAGCGGATGCCGTTCACGCACATCTCGCCGTCCGACCCGTCCGCGTTGAAGATCCGCATCTTCCGGTCGGCGGTCTTGGAGGGCTGGACGAGGATCAGGCCGTCCGCACCGACGCCCTGATGGCGGTCGCAGACCTCGATGGCGAACGCGCCCCAGGCCTCGTCGGAGATGTCGAGGCGATCCGTCTCAGCAACGACGAAGTCGTTGCCGGCGCCATGCATCTTCCAGAATGGGAATGGCCGCCCGGTTGGGTTCGGCATCCTGAGGCCTCCGGTTACTCGTGGACGATCATGGTACGGGCGGCCGTGCTGCCCGCTCAACAGCGGCCACTGCCGCCTCGATGTCGTCCCCGGGGACCCAGTGAATACGCGGGTCGTCAAGGCGGAACCAGGCTGCCTGCATCCGGATCAGGCGATGGGTCGCGATCTGCGTCTGCCGGATCGCCTCCGCTTCAGTGAGTGTGCCGTCCACGACACCGAGCGCCTCGCGGTACCCGATCGAGGACAGTGCCGGGAACGCCCGGCCGTAGCGCTTCGCGAGCCCGCGCGCCTCGTCGACCAGCCCCGCCGCAAACATCGATACCACGCGGGCATCGGCGCGGGCATGGAGCGCCGCGCGCTCCCACTGCAGGCCCACGGCCACCCAGGTGAACCCCGGGTCACGCGGCTCGAGTGCGGGGACAGGGGCGCCGGTGAGGGTGACCACCTCCAGCGCGCGGACCACGCGACGGATGTTCCGCGCATCAATACGCGCTGCCGACACTGGGTCGAGCGCGGCCAGGCGGGCGTGCAGTGCTTCGGCACCGTGTTCGTGTGCGGATGCCTCGAACTCCGCGCGCAGTGCGAGGTCGGGCTCGACGACGGGCATGGACCAACCCTCGAGGAGTGCCCACACGTACTGGCCGGTGCCCCCGACGAGGAGCGGGAGGCCACCCCTCGCCCAGATCGAGTCGAGGGCTGCGCGCGCCTCAGCCAGCCACTCGACGACTGGATAGGAGGCGTCCGGCAGGACAGAGGCGATGGCGTGGTGAGGCAGCGCGGCCAACTCGGCCTCGGTCGGCGCGGCCGTCCCGATGCGCATCTCGCGGCGCACCTGCCGGGAGTCCGCAGACACGACCTCAACACGTCCGCCGAGGCGTCGCGCCGCCTCGATGGCCACGGCGGTCTTGCCGGATGCCGTCGGTCCGACGAGTGCGACGAGGTGGTGCTTGGTGGACATCGAGATCCGGTTACGCGGCAGCGACCGCGCGGCAGATCGCGCCGAACGCCACTGCGTCGAGGGATGCGCCTCCGACGAGTGCGCCGTCGATGTCTGGCTGCTTCGCGTAGCCATCGATGTTCTGAGCGGTGACGGAGCCACCGTATTGGATACGGCAGGCCTCCGCGGACGGCGCATCGAACCGTTCTGCCAGCATCGATCGGATGAGCGCGCAGCGGGCCTGGGCGTCTTCCGGGGTGGCGGCGAGGCCCGTGCCGATCGCCCAGACGGGCTCGTAGGCGATGACCACCTCTGCAGGGAGGCGGTCGAGGCCCGCGAAGCCCTCGGTCAACTGCGTGTGCAGAATGTCGGAGACGCGGTCAGTCTCCTCGCGGCGCTCGCCCACAGCGAGGATGGGCCGCAGGCCAGCGGCGAGGACGGCACGCAGTTTCGCGTTCGTCTGTTCGCTGGTCTCACCGAACACGTGACGTCGCTCAGAGTGGCCGACGATCACCCACGAAGCCACTCCGGCAAGCATCGGGGCGCTGTAGGCGCCCGTGAAGGCACCCTTCGCCTCCCAATGCACGTCCTGTGCGCCCACATCGAGGGTTGAGCCTGCGAGCATGTCGGCGGCGTCGCCCAGCCACGGCGCGGGTGGGCAGATCGCCACCTGTGTGCCTGTCAGCCCGTCGAGGTCTGCGCGCAGTGCAGAGAGGAGCGCGCGTGCCTCGGCCCGGTTGGTGTTCATCTTCCAGTTCCCGCCGACGACCGGCAGGCGCGCCATCGTTATGCGCCGAACTTCGCGAGGCGCCCCGCGTGCCCGAAGGCGATCGGTAGCGCCTCTTTCGCCGGGAACATGCCGAGCTCGCCCTCGCGTGCAGCCACTTCGTTGAAGTGGTGGAGGTGATCGCGGCGGACATCCTTGCCCCAGATCACGATCGGGACGGGGTGGAACGAGTGAGCCGCCATCATCGCCGGCGTGGAGTGGTCCCCGGTGACTACAAGGACGTCAGGCTTCAGTGACAGGATGTTCGGGACGGCGCGGTCGAAGGCTTCGATCGCGTCGCACTTGCGACGGAAGTCGCCGTCCTCGCCTGCGGAGTCGGTGTACTTGTAGTGGAGAAAGAAGAAGTCGTACTGGTCCCAGTGCGCGCGGATCGCGGCGATCTGCTCGTCGATGTTGTGGCCGCCATCGAGGGCGTCCATGCCGACGAGGCGCGCCACGCCTCGATACATCGGATAGACGGTCACGGCGGCGGCACGCAGTTTCCAGAGTTCGGGGAACGGCGGCACCTTCGGCCGGCCCGACCAACCGCGAAGCAGTACGCCGTTCGCACGCTCCTGACCGGACAGCATCGCGGTGGCCTTGGTGACCCACTCCCGCACGAGGGCAGCGGTGTGCTCGCCCTCGGGGGCGAGTGCTGCGCAGGTGACAGGAGCGACGCCTTCGCGCTGCGGGTCAGTCTCGGCGATCTGGTCGGAGAGTCCGGGGCCGCGCAGCACGAGGATGAACCGCTGATCCTGAACGACCTGTACGAAGGTCTGGACGCCCGGGAGCGTGATGGTCTGGAGTTGCTCGCAGATCTTCTCGGTCTGCTCGGTGGGCAGGCGCCCCGCGCGTCGGTCAGTGATGTGACCCTCGGCGTCGAGGGTGCAGAGGTTGCCGCGGGCCGTGATGTCCTCGGGCCCGATCTCGAAGCCAATGCCGGTCGACTCAAGGGCGCCTCGGCCGATCTCGTACGCGAGCGGGTCATACCCGAACAGAGCCATGTGGCCCGGGCCGGAGCCCGGCGTGATGCCGAAGCCCACCGGAAGCGTCCGACCGATCGAGCCCTCGGAGACCAGCCGGTCGAGGTTCACCGTGTTGGCTTCCTCGAGTTCCGTGCGACCGCGCGGGCCCGGCGTGCCCCCGAGCCCGTCGAGGACGCAGAGGATCACTTTGGTGTCGGCGGGCTGAGAGAGGCGGCGGATCAGGTCGAGTTCCATCGCCCGATCCTACCCGTGCCCCGCCCTGACCGCCCGCGCCCTACTCGACGCGGTCGCGGAGGACGGACACGCCGGGAAGTTCTTTGCCCTCGAGCATTTCGAGGGAGGCGCCGCCCCCCGTGGAGACGTGGGAGATCCGGTCGCTGACGCCGGCGCGCGCCACGGCCGCTGCCGTCTCGCCGCCGCCGACGACGGTCGTGGCCCCGACGAGGTCCGCGAGGATCCGGGCGACATCGATGGAGCCCCGGTCGAAAGGAGGCCGCTCAAAGAAGCCGACGGGGCCGTTCCAGACGACCGTCTTCATCGGCGCGAGGGCTTCCCGGAGGTCGTCCAGCGTTTGGCGGCCGAGGTCGAGGATGCGCCATCCGGGCGGGACGCGGTTCACCGAGACGGTGTTGATGCGCTCGCCCGCCGCATTCGCGATGACGACATCCGTCGGCATCAGCAGGCGGAGGTCTTCCCGGCGAGCGGCGAGGTGCATGATGTCCAGCGCGTCCTCGATCCGCTCGTCCTCGACGAGGGAGGCGCCGACGTCGATCCCCTGGGCCTTGAGGAACGTGTTCGCGATGCCGCCCCCGATACAGATCAGGTCGGCGTGGTCGCAGAGGTTCTTCAGGATGGCGAGTTTCTCGGAGACCTTGGCCCCTCCCAGAATGATCGCGAACGGCCGCTCCGGGTTCATCGCGACCTTGCCGAGGTATTCGAGCTCACGCTCCATCAGGAGGCCGGCGACTCCGGGGAGGAACTCGGCGATCCCCACCACCGAGGCGTGTGCGCGGTGTGCGGTACCGAAGGCGTCCGAGACGAACACGTCCGCCAGCGCCGCAAGCTTTCGGGAGAACTCCCGATCGTTGGCTTCCTCTTCGGCGTAAAAGCGCACGTTCTCCAGCAGGACCACGTCCCCGGGCTGCATCCCGGCGACGACACGCTCGACCTCAGGCCCGACACAGTCACGTACTGACGTGACGGTTTGTCCGAGCAGGGTCGAGAGGTGGCGAGCGACGGGCTCGTTTCGTAGTTCCTCGACGACACGACCACCGGGGCGACCACGGTGTGAGCAGATGATGACCTTGGCGCCCTGCTCCTGAAGCAGGCGGATGGTCGGGATCGACTCCTTGAGGCGGTAGTCGTCGAGGATCGCGCCATCGTCGAATTGGACGTTGTAATCGACCCGGAGGAAGACGCGCTTCCCGGAGACATCGATGTCGCGGATGGTCTGCTTCTGCACGGGTTCCCTCGTGGCCGCGCGGGGAGCGCGCTGCACCGGCGGATGATAGAGACGCCCGGATTCAAGCGGCAACGCACTCCGGATTCGCGTGCGGCCGCCACCGGTGTTATGTCGAAGTGACCTATGTCACCCGCACCACAGCCGCTCGGGCGAACTCGGTGCACCAGGCGATGACCTCTGGAGACAGGCCCCCCGCGCGCAGGGCTCCCAGCGCGGCGGCCTCCTCATGTTCAGCCATCGACTGCGTCAGCGCCCGCGCGCCGGTCTCGGTGATGAGCGCCGCCAGCGGGGCCACGTCCTCCCCGGGCTTCGAGGCCTGTCCGTACGCCCGTCGGAGCAGCATCGAGGCGTCGCCTCCGGCATCGAGTGCAGCGATGACGGGGTACGTCATCTTGCGCGACAGCAGGTCATCACCCACCGGCTTGCCCGTCACGGCTGAGTCGCCCCAGATCCCGAGAATGTCGTCGACCGCCTGAAACGCGAGGCCAATGTGGCGACCGAACTCGCGGAACGCCTCGACGACGCGTGGCGTGGCACCGGCGATCGCCGCGCCCATCGCGAATGGCGCTGCGAACATCGCGGCGGTCTTCCCGGCGGCCATCTGCCAGTACTCATCCTGAGTGACATCGATCCGAGTCTCGAATGAGATGTCCAGGTACTGGCCCTCCACGAGCCGCATGCAGGCTTCATCCAGCTCGCGCATCGCCGCCACCACCCGCTCAGCCGGGATGCCCGCCTCGATCAGCCGGTAGGTGGCGAGTCGGGCGAGCGTGAACATGCCGTCGCCCGTGTTGATCGCCTGGGCCACGCCGGCGAACGTCCAGACATTGGCACGTCCGCGTCGGAAGTCGCTGCGATCTTCGACGTCGTCGTGGAGCAACGAGAAGTTGTGCACCAGTTCGACCGCCGCGGCTGCGGGCACGGCCTGTTCCGCGCGACCGCCGCATGCTTCGGTCGCCAGCAGCACCGCTACCGGGCGGAGCATCTTGCCGCCCGACGCGTGTTCCGGGTGACCCTCGATGTCCTCCCACCCGAGGTGATAACGCATCCAGGCGTACAGGCCGTCCGGCGAGTCGCCCACGACGTGGCGCATCTCATCGCGGACGAGGGAGCGATAGCGGTCTGCGCGCTTGGTGAGGCCTTCGATGGGGTCCGAGGTCATGCCGGCTCCGTCGGTCGGGGACTTCCGCTGGTGGTCAGGACGAGACGGGACTCCGCGGCAGCCTCGATGGCGGCGCGAGTGTAGAGCAGTGGCCGGTACCGCCCGGCGAGGTAGTCAGCGATGCAGTCGTCATACCTCGGGTGGCCGGGGATGCCGCTGTTCCCCGTGGGCAGCATGAAGCGCGCACGGTCCCAGTCCGCGAGATCGAGAATCTGGCGGTATCCCGGCGCGATCAGTACGTCGCCCGAGTCATGCCACAACGCCTCCGCGCTCTGCGCGACGGTGTTCACGTCCCCGCCGAATGGATACGGCCCGCGTGACAGCCACTTACCGAGGCCGGGCACGGCCCGCAGCGGATGGTCGAACTCGATGTGATGGAGGGCACCCCAGCGCCAGCGCCCCGGATCCTCACCGAGGTCGCGACGCAGCCGCTCGACGGCGCGCGCGGCCGCACCAGCCAGTTGGCGGTCGCGATCCCCTGGACTGTCGAACCATGGCGTCGACGCTGCCTCGACCGCAGCGACGATCTCGCCCTGGATGCGGAAGTGGAACGAGCCCAGCGTGTTGATGCCTGACAGGCCTCGCCCGAGGACAGTGTCTGCGGAAGGTCCGGCGGCACGGAGAGCCATCGCCCGCGCGAGTTCGCGATAGGTGGCCTGCACGACTGCCGCGCCGGCGCTCGCCGGGTCCAGGCGGCCATCCCAGCGTTCGAGGATGGGGCCTTCAGGTTGGGCGACCGCACCTCGCGCCAGCAGCAGATCCCGGAGGCGCACGAGGTTGGCGTTGTGCCGGTCGGTCTGGATCGTTTGGAATGAGCCGGTGTCGTGGAGCGGCTGGGCATGGATCAGGGCTGCGACGCGTTCGGCCCGCACGGGCTGACACCACTCCTCGCCGAGTTCCAGCGGACTGCCGGGCGCCTGGTTCGCGCTGACGACCAACCCCGCCGGAGGCGAGGCGACACGGGGCATCGACTCCGGCGGCCACGGCGGTGGCGGGCCAGCCGAGCGCTCTCCACTGGCAGGGAGCAGTCCCTCGCCCGCCCGCCGTTCAGGCACGCGTCCGGCGAAGCGATAGCCGATCTGCCCCTCGCGATGGGCGTACACGAAGTTGAAGGTGGTGCCCGGCCACAGGTCGAGGGCGGTCGAGAACTCATCGAGTGTGTGCGCGCGCAGTACGGAGAAGAACGCCTCGATCAACGCGCCGGGTTCCAGTGCGGTCGAGCGCAACGCGATGGCGCGGGTCTCGCCCTGCAGTGCAGGGCCAATGATCGGGCCGTGGCGCGTGATGAGGACGCGTTCGTCCACCGGTGAGGCGCCCCGGACGTGGATCCGTTCGATGATCTCCTCGGCCTCGACCCAGCCGCCGGGCGTCCGATATCGCCGCGGCGAGGTCGGGTCGAACGACTCGACGTAGCAGTCGGCGACGTCCGCCATGCCAGCAGT
>SCVR01000430.1 GCA_004296805.1 Dehalococcoidia bacterium | reverse complement strand
TCTTGGTTTGTGCGACGCCGATCGCGCGCGAGAAGAAATCGGTCAAACGCGTGAGGTTCTCGAAGGTATCCTCAAGCGGCCGGTCACGTCATTTGCCTATCCGAATGGTCACCCAAGCGTGGATTTTTCACCGCATCATATTCAAATGGTCAAACAGGCCGGGTATCGCTATGCAGTCACCACACAATGGGGCGTGGCGGATAGCAGAACGTCACCCTATCAAATTCCACGCTTCACCCCTTGGGGCCCCTCGCGCCCGAAAATGTCGCTGCAGCTCATCAGGAACTTCTATTCCCGACCGGAACATCTGAAAGAAATTGGCTGATGTCCGTAGCAAAAACCATTCTGCGCAAACTGTTGTATCGCACGGGGGTGTTGGGTCTCGTTCACCGCCTCCGTAATCGCGACACGCTCACGGTTTTCATGTTTCATCGCGTTCTGCCCCGATGTTCTGCTGAATATCAAAACGCTGAAAAAGAATTTACGTTTTCTGTTGAAGGCTTTGGGCAATGTCTCGACTTCATTCAGCGCCATTACCAAATCGTCTCGCAGGCCGATGTCACCGCTTATCTAAGCCATCAGCAGCGTTTGCCCCAATGCGCAGGGCTGATTACCTTTGATGATGGCTGGCGCGATACGCTACTGCATGCCTTGCCCGAACTCAAAAAGCGCGCCTTGCCCGCTGTGCTTTTTCTGGCCACCGAAGTGCCTGAGCTGAATGATAACGACTGGTGGCAAGATGTTCTGGTCGAACTCACCGCGCAAGAAGACGGGCTGGATCGCATAAAGTCGGCGCTGGCGATACGCCACCCGGACGAAGCTGACCGGACATTTCTGCTACGCCGTGTCACAGCGACCTTAGGCGCACTGGATGAAGCGCAACGGCAAGCCATTTTGCACCCGCTCGTATCGCGTCCTCCAGGTGCACGGCAAA
>SCVR01000112.1 GCA_004296805.1 Dehalococcoidia bacterium | reverse complement strand
GACCCGATCGCCGCCGCGAACAGCCCGCCGAGGTTGTACCGCGCGAACATCGCCGTCCGGTCGCGCGCCTCGATCGTCTCGGAGAGCAGCGCCTGCTCCGTCGGTAGGAACACGGAGACGTCGCCGTTCGAGGGGTTGAGGCGCGCGACCGGACGGCGATGTTCGCGCGGTACAACCTCGGCGGGCTGTTCGCGGCGGCGATCGGGTCGCTGGGCGCGGGGGTGCCGGTGGCGGTGGCACGCGGCATGGGGTGGGACCTCGTGCAGGCGGAGCGGCTGGCGTTCCTGCTCTACGCCGCGACCGCCCTCGTGCTCTTCGCGATCTACACCGGCCTGCGCGTGGACACGACGGTCGAGGGGTTGCGGTCGGGCGCGCCGCTGCGGAAGGCGAAGCGCACGGTGTACCGGCTGACGGCGCTGTTCAGCATGGACTCGTTCGGTGGCGGCTTCGTCGTCCAGTCGTTGCTGGCGCTGTGGCTGTTCGAGCGGTTCGAGATGCCGGTGGCGCAGGTGGGAGCGATCTTCTTCGGGGCAGGATTGCTCGCGGCGACCTCGCAACTGGCATCGTCGTGGCTGGCGGGGCGGATCGGGCTGATCCGGACGATGGTGTACACCCACCTGCCCTCGAACGTGCTGCTGATCCTGGCGGCCCTGATGCCGAACGCGCCGCTGGCGGTTGGGTGTCTGCTGCTGCGGATGGCGCTCAGCCAGATGGACGTGCCAGCGCGTCAGTCCTACGTGATGGCCGTCGTGCCAGCGGAGGAACGGGCGGCGGCGGCGAGCGTCACGAACGTGCCTCGAAGCCTCGCGTCGGCATTCGCGCCGCTGCTGGCAGGGGCGATGCTGCAGGCCTCGTCCTTCGGGTGGCCGCTGATCTGCGCAGGCGTGATCAAGAGCGTGTACGACGTGCTGCTGTTGTGGCAGTTCCGCGCACACCCGGCACCCGAAGAGTCCCGAGTTTTGCCCTCGTAGGCGTGGGGGCGCGCTTCGGCTTGATGACGGCGCGCCACTCGTCGTAGGAGGGGACCTGCTCCTTCACGACATAGAGGAAATGGAACGAGCCCATGTCGCCCATGAACTTGAAGTCCTTGCCGAGCATCTTCGCACGGTCCCAATAGTCGGGCTTGGAGCGCAGGTACTTTCGGAAGGTGCCGTGTTCCTTCGTGAGTTCGAGCATGCGCGAGGCGTTGTGGAGGATCGCGTTCACCTTCGCGCGGTTGCGGATGATCCTCGGGTCCATGAGGAGCGCCTCGACCTCACGGTCGGACATGGCGAGCAGGCGCTCGGGGTCAAACTCGAGGAAGGCCTCGCGCATGCCCGGCCACTTGTTCTTGACGACCGTCCAGGACATGCCGGCCTGCATGACCGACTTGCTCATCGCCTCGAGGTAGTCGGCGAGGCCCTTCGGGGTGATCTGGGGTGGTGCGCCGTACTCGCGTGGCTCGGGCATCGAAGGCCTCCTCGATGGTGGTGCAACGTCGAGTATCGCGCGGGCGTCCAGCAGTAGTCAGAGTGCGCGGTATCCTCGCGCGGGCAGAGATTCGAGGCAGGAGCGGGCGATGCGGTACGTGGTTTACGGGGCCGGCGCGGTGGGCGGCGGCATCGGGGGAAAGTTGCACCAGGCCGGCAAGGATGTGGTGCTCATCGCGCGCGGCGAGCATCTGCGGGTGATGCAGACGGAGGGGCTGCGGCTG
>SCVR01000111.1 GCA_004296805.1 Dehalococcoidia bacterium | reverse complement strand
CCTTCTAGCGTGGCCCTCTGAGGCCCAACGCGAAGACTACAGACTACGCCCGAGGGCCAATCCGCCCGCCGCCACAGCGATCCCCAGCACGACGGTGCCCGCCACGTACACGGCTGCCCGCCCAGCGTCGCCCGCCTCGAAGTGCCCCACGGTGTCGTACGCGAACGCCGAGAACGTCGTGAACCCACCGAGCACGCCCGTCGTCAGCCCCAGCGTCACCCACCGAGGCGTCGCCGTGAACCTCGACTCCACCGACCCCAGGATCAGCCCGATCGCCAGCGCCCCGATGAGGTTCACCGCGAACGTCCCCGCGCCGCCAAACGGCACCCGCGCCCCCACCCACGTGGCAACGGCGTACCGCGCGAGCGATCCGACGGCTCCACCAAGGGCGATGGCGATTGGGATGGGCACAGACAACCTCGATCTGTCGTGTCTATGGCGAATCTACACGAACAACCCCGCTTCCGCGGGGCTGGTGGCAGGAGTGCCTGTGACGGTGAATGGTGGACCCGAGGGGGCTCGAACCCCTGACCTCGACACTGCCAGTGTCGCGCTCTCCCAGCTGAGCTACGGGCCCGGGAGCAACCTGTCGAGTGTAGGAGCGCCCCTGCGCGTGGGTCTAGCCGCACGCTCCGAGGCGCTTCAGCGCCCTTCGAGGAGCGTGAGCAGGCGTCGCGGGTGGTTCGTCGTGATGGCGTCCACGCCCATCGCGACCATCCGCGCAAGATCGTCCGGCGCGTCCACCGTCCAGCAGGCGACCTCCAGGCCGAGGTCGTGGGCGAGCGCGACCGCCTCGGGGGTGAGAGCGCGGAACGTCGGGTTGATGGCGCGGACGCCGAGCGCGGCGGCGAGGCGGATGCGGCGCGCCATCTCCTCCGGTGCCAGCACATCGTGCGTGATGTCGAAGAAGACTGGCACCGATGGGCAGTGCTGCTGCATCAGTCGCACCTCGGCCTCGGTTGACGGCGTGAACAGCGAGTACGGCTCGGCGTGGAGCCAGCGGATCAGCGCCGCGATCTCCGCCTCGATGCCCCGTGCGGGGACGTCCACCTCCAGCACGATCCGAGGCGTCCCGTCCGCCGCGAGGACGGCCGCGTACGCCTCGGCCAGTGTGGGGACCGACTGCGGCTCGTGGCCCTGCGGCGGGCCGCAGCGGAGCGCGCTCAGTTCCGCGTAGGTGACGTCGAGGACGGCACGCGGGTCGCCCGTCGTGCGTGCCAGCGTCTCGTCGTGCATGAGGACGAGTACGCCGTCGCGGGTCGCCCGCACGTCTACCTCGACGACGTCGCAGCCGTCCTCGATGGCGCGCGCGATGCCGAGCAGCGTGTTCTCCGGCGCGTTGCCCTCGTTCGTGCGGTGGGAGATGACGAGGGGGTGGTGAGGCATGCCCGGAGTCTACGGCGCGCCCGCTGCCTATACTCGCGCCGGAACTGAGTCGCAGGATGGGGGCGCGCGATGGCTGGACCACTCGATGGCGTGAAGGTGGTGGACCTCTCGCGGCTGGCGCCCGGCCCGTTCGCCTCGATGGCGCTGGGTGACCTCGGCGCTGACGTCTTGCTGGTTGAGGCGCCAGCCGGCGCGATCCGGGGGGGTGGCCTCGGTGGTGGCGGCGGCAGCGACGAGGCCGCCGCGCGACGGCGTGCCCACAACCCGCTGGGCCGCAACAAGCGCTCGATCGTCGTCGACCTGCGGCAGCCCGAGGGCGTCGAAGTCGTGCATGCGCTCGCCGCCCAGGCCGACGTGTTCCTCGAAGGCTTCCGCCCCGGCGTGACGGACCGCCTCGGGGTTGGCTACGAGGCGATCAGCAAGACCAACCCGCGCATCGTCTACGCCTCGCTATCCGGTTATGGACAGACCGGCCCGTACTCGAAGATGGTGGGGCACGACATCAACTACATCTCGGTCGGCGGGTCGCTCTCGATGATCGGGCGGCCCGGGCAGAAGTTGTCGATTCCGCAGAACACGATCGCGGACTTCGCGGGCGGCGGCCTGATGACCGCGTTCGCCATCGTCTCCGCGCTCTACGCGCGCCATACGACCGGCCGCGGCCAGTACCTCGATATGTCGATGTCGGACGGCGTCCTCTACCTGCTGGCGAGCCAGACGGGAGGCGTCCTCGCCGGCTCGCCTGCGCCGAAGCCGGGTATGCCGGGCCTCGGTGGTGGCTCGCCGCATTACACCGTGTACGAGTGCGCTGATGGCAAGTACCTCTCCATCGGCTCCCTTGAGCCGCAGTTCTGGGCCGCCCTCTGCAAACTCAGTGGCCGCGAGGACATGCTCGACGCCGAGTACGACGCGTCAAAGCACGCCGAGTTCGGGGCACACCTCGACGCGTTCTTCAAGACGAAGACGCGCGACCAGTGGTTTGCGGAACTGCGCGACGTGGAGTTGTGCGTCGCGCCCGTCCTCGATGTCGCCGAGGCGCTCGAGGACGAGCACCAGCGCGCCCGTGGGATGGTGGTCGAGGTGGATGACCCCGTCGCTGGCCGCGTCCGTCAGGTCGGCATCGGCCCGAAGTTCTCGGACACCCCGGGCAGCGTCCGCAGCACGGCACCCGCACCTGGCGCTCAGACCGACGCCGTCCTGCAAGAGATTGGATACGACGCCGGGCAGATCGCGAATCTGCGGGCGCGAAGTGTCGTCGGGTGATGTGAGAAGTTAGCGAACGATTCGGTGTGTAGACATGTTATTATCACAGCGGAGATGGCTCCCTAGCGGCTGGCGTTCGTCCCGAGCGCCACCATTCGACGCGCCCAGGCCCCCGGCCTGATCGCCCCACGGGCGGGGGCACCCTTGGCCTCTCTTCCGATTCTCCGCGTGCTGATCCTCGAAGAGAACGATGCCGAGTACGACCGGCTGGTCGAAGCCGTCGGCATTGCCGGGCGCGAGGTCACCGTGATCCGGGCGTTGGATGCATCCCAGCTGCTTCTCGACGCCCGGGATGGCCCACCGGACCTGATCATCGCCGACCGCTCCATCCCTCCTTTCGATACACATAAGGGCATCCAGACCATGCGCGAGCGTGGCGTCGATACCCCGATCGTGGTCGTCGCGAATAGCCTCGACGGCGCGGCTGCGCTGCAGTGGATCCATGCGGGTGCAGCGGACTACCTGATTAAGGATCGTCTCGCACGCCTCGGCCCCGCAGTCGAGCGGGCCCTCGTCGCACAGGCGTTGCGCCTTGAGAAGGCCGAGGTCGAGGCCCAACTGTCGTACGTCACCAACTACGACGAACTCACCGGACTCCTCAAGCGCTCGCTTCTCCAGGACCGCCTCGTGCGGATGTTCCCCGTCCTGAAGCCGGACGAGCACCTCGCGGTGCACTTCCTCGACATCGATGCGTTCAAGGACGTGAACGACACCATGGGGCACGCGGCCGGCAACGATGTGCTCAAGCAGGTCGTGCGTCGACTGGAAAGAGCGGTTGGGCGTGAGGAGTCCATCTCTCGCCTCTCTGGCGGCAAGTTCGCAGTACTCCAGCGCCGCGCGTCGATGGGGGAGATCGTGGCGCTGGCCGAACACCTCGTCGAGTCGTTCCGTCCGCCGCTCGAGGTGAACGACCGGACCATCTTTATCACCGCTTCCAGTGGCGTATCGGTGTATCCCGAGGACGGGCGGGAGGTCGAAGCCCTGTTCCGCGCGGCGGACATCGCCATGTACGCAGCGAAGGATCGAGGGCGCAACCGCTTTGCATTCTTCCGACCCGA
>SCVR01000110.1 GCA_004296805.1 Dehalococcoidia bacterium | reverse complement strand
CGGCGCATCACGCGATCCTCGGGTGGTGGACGCACGTGCCTGCAGTGGCAGCGCCGGTGACCGTCTTCGCGCATGAGCGTGCCACCGACAACCGAGGCCTCGGCGACCTCGGCGTCCCAGGCGACGCGCTGATGCCCGGGACCCCGGTGCTGCCCCGGTTCGACCGCGACACCGCGCTGATCATGCCCGCGAACATCATCGATTCGGTCTTCACGCGGTGGATGGCGGGCAGCACCCAGCGCATCGGCTACCACAGGCAGGCCGAGGTGGTGTCCAGCACGGTGCACCGCGTGCGCACGGCGCCGGGGCCAACATTCACATACCTCTACACACCGGTGCCGGACACGATCGCGCATGAGGCAGGGATGGATAGTCCGGCTGCGACCGCCGCCATCGATGCGCTGGACGCGCACCTCGACGAGATCGAGGAGTCGCTGGCGGACGTGCGCGGTGGGGTGCGGATCCTGGTGGTCGCCGATCACGGTCACCTCGGCATCGACAACTCAGCACGACTTGAGGTCGCAGACGGCGATGCGGTGCACGGTCACCTCCTGGCGCCCCCGGCTGGCGACCTGCGGACGCAGTTCTGGCACGTGAAGCCCGGGGAACACACTCGGTTCGAGGGCGCGTTCCGGGAGCGGTTCGGTGCGCACTTCCTGCTGCTGCGGGCATCGACGGTGGAAGAGCTGGGTCTCCTCGGGCCTTCCCCATGGAGCACGGAGACGCGCGCCCGGCTGGGCGACTACCTGTCGATCGCGCGCGGGGCCGCCTCGCTGCGGTACGCGGGGTTCTCCGGGCGTGACGGCTACCTGCGGATGCGGTCGTCCCACTCGGGACTGACGCCGTCGGAGATTGAAGTGCCGCTGGTCCTCGGCGGGTCGGGGTTCCAGCGGTAGGGCGAGTCAGGACGTCCGGAGCGGGTCACGAAGAGGGGCGGCCTTGCGGCCGCCCCTCTTGTTTACCTGGAGCCCCCGATATGAGGGTGAGGCTACTTGCCACCCTTTTCTGCGTACGAGCAGACGGTGTCAGTGATGAGACGCGTGACGACGTAGGGATCCATGTTCGCGTTCGGACGGCGGTCCTCGGCGTACCCCTTCTTGTCGACAGCCACCTGCCACGGGATGCGGACCGAGGCAGCACGGTTAGAGACGCCCCACGAGAATTTGTTCCACGGAGCGGTCTCGTGGCGGCCGGTGAGGCGGCGCTCGATGCCGTAGCCGTAGTTCTTGACGTGCGTTTCCCACTTCTCACCGAGGGCCCGGCACGCCTGCTCGATGGGCGCGTAGGAGGCGCGCATCTGCTTGGTGGAGAAGTTCGTGTGGGCGCCGGCGCCGTTCCAGTCACCTTCGATGGGCTTGGGGTTCAGCGTGGCGGTGACACCGAAGTCCTCCGCGATGCGGTAAAGGAGCCAGCGGGCAAGCCACATCTCGTCGGAGCACTCGACCGGACCGATGGGGCCGATCTGGAACTCCCACTGTGCCGGCATGACTTCGGCGTTAGTACCGGCGATGGTCAGGCCAGCGGCGATACAAGCGTCCGAGTGGGCCTCGACGATCTCGCGGCCGAAGATCTCGTCCGCGCCCACGCCGCAGTAGTAGCCGAACTGCGGGGCCGGGAAGCCATTGTCCGGCCAGCCCAGGGGCTTGATGCCGTCGAAGAAGGTGTACTCCTGCTCGATGCCGAACCACATCTCGTACTTGGCGTACTTCTTTGCGGTGGCGACGAGCGCAGCGCGCTTGTTGGTGGGGTGCGGCTTCATGTTGATGAGCAGCACTTCGCAGAGGACGAGCTTGTTCGCGCCGCCGCGGATCGGGTCGGGCACAACACGGACGGGGTTGAGCACGCAGTCGCTGCTCTCACCGGCGGCCTGGTTGGTGCTCGAACCGTCGAAGCCCCAGATGCCTGGCACAGCGTCGTCCGCCATGATCTTGGTCTTGGATCGCAGTTTCTGGGTGGGCTCT
>SCVR01000109.1 GCA_004296805.1 Dehalococcoidia bacterium | reverse complement strand
TCACCGTCTTGCGGTTGCCGCGGCGCTGCCGGGGCTGTTTGTGCTCGAGCAGGTGGCTGCCGGCGGCGCGCTCGCGGCGGATCTTGCCGCTCTTGAGCACCCAGAAGCGCTTGGCGGCCGACTTGCGCGTCTTGATCTTCGGCATCGCGAAACCCTCGTCCTTTCCGCACCGCGGCGCGCGGAATGCGCCGATCGCGCGGCAACGGAGCGCCGTTCCTACAACAGGCGAGGGTTGGAGGCAAGTGTTTTCAGCAGCTAGCAACTAGCAACTAGCAACTAGCGACTAGCAACTAGCAACTAACGAGGCTGACGCCTCAGACCGACGAGGCATGTAGCCTTCTCTCCGGTTGATCTGGTAGCTGGGAGTCCGTCCGCGAGGTTGGCGGCGGGGACCGTGCGGCGAGAGGCCTCCGGTCCAGCCTCTCCCCGGCGACGCTAGCCACCGGGGTCATGATTGCCGTCTATGCGGCGGTGGGTCGAAGACCCGCGGAGGACCGGAGGCCGAGATGACGGTAGCACGGAGCGCAGCCGACGTTCTACGCGAGCACGTGACGTTCGAGTTGGAGTGCATCGACCGGATGTACCTCAACGCGTACGTGCCGTTCCTTCAGACACCGCAAGGCGTGGCGTGGCTGCTCCGCGAGCAACTCGGTCACCGGTTCCCTTCGACGGCCCTGCTGGCGCCGATCACCGAGTCGTTCGTCCGGCGGATCAAGGAGTTCGTGGAGCGGGACGGCGTACCGCTGGTCGACTTCGAGAAGCACCAGCGGAAGGACGACGTGACGCAACGTCTGCTACGCGACTTCCGCGGTCCGGAGGGCGTCCTGTACGTGGGCCGGGCGCAGGAGAAGGCGCGTGTCCCGCGGACCGAGCGACGGCACGACGCCGCCACGGGGAGGCCGTACCCGTGGATCATCGACTCCACGGCGATGGTGCACCACTACTACTTCTACTGCGTGGATCGCGACTTCGGCCCCTTCTTCCTCAAGTTCTGTTCCTACTTCCCCTACAACGCGAAGCTGTGCCTCAACGGCCACGAATACCTCAAGCGACAACTCGATCGGCGGGGCATCGCCTACGAGCCGCTGGACAACGGACTGCTGCGCT
The DNA here is from genome assembly GCA_004296805.1 of Dehalococcoidia bacterium. Taxonomy (GTDB): domain Bacteria; phylum Chloroflexota; class Dehalococcoidia; order UBA2979; family UBA2979; genus SURF-43. Next base: position 1,201 of record SCVR01000109.1, on the reverse strand, counting down.
GCGCCGACCCGGCAGCGGCCCAGCAAATCTGCGACGAGTTCTCTGCGGAGAAGATCGACCAGTTGCTCCGCAAGTGGTTGGCCAAGCTGCCCCATCCGTTCCCGCGGGAGTACTGCGACGCCGGCTGCCGCTACGACCTGTCGATGCTCCAGGTCGAGTTCTCCCTCACCCAGGTCCTCGACCAGCCGCACAGCGGCCGGGTCTTCTTCGAGGAGTTGATTCGCGACAATCTCGATGCCGGGCGGCCCGACCAGGTTCAGCTGATCTTCGACCGCCGCGTCCGGCGCGACACGCCGGGCACCTTCCGCACCCGCATCATCACCGAAGGTGTCGTGCCGTCGCTGCACGTCTACTACAAGAACGCCCACCTCAAGCAATACCACAAGCAGGACCGCGCGCTCCGCACCGAGATGACGAGCCACGACACGCGCGACTTCGCCATCGGTCGACGGCTGCACAATCTTCCGGCCCTCCGGAAGGTCGGCTTCTCGGCCAACCGACGTCTCCTGGACGTCCAACGCATCAGCCACGACGTGACGATCGGCGAAGAAACGTTTCAGCAACTCCAGCGGCCCGTCGTGCGCGACGGAGTCCGTGCGGCTGGCCTGCGCTTCGGGGACCCCCGAGTGTTGGCCCTGCTGCTGGCGCTGCTCCTCTTCCGCTTGCTGCCCCAGGGCTTCACCAATCGCGAACTGCGGGAGCACATCGCTCCACTGCTGGGACTCGCTCCCGGCCAACTTCCCCAGGGCCGCATGACCTACGACCTGCGCCGCCTCCGCCTGCACGGCCTCATCGAGCGCATCCCGCGCTCCCAGCGCTACCACGTCACCGACTTCGGCCTTCGCGCCGCCGCCTTCCTCAGCCGAGCCTACGCAAGGCTGCTCCGCCCAGGCCTCGCTCTCCTTGGTGGAACAGCTCCCCCAGCGCCCACCCCCATCCGCGCAGCCCTGGACCAACTCCAACGCGCCATCGACCGCGCATGGACGTCCGGACGTCTGGCCGCGTAAACTTGACCCGACTGCGACGGGCCCCGCCCGTCAAGGAGTCTAGCCGACGGCGGGCGCCAGCAAGTGCAGGGCGCCCAGGGTCCAGGCCAGCGCGGCGGCGACGGCGGCCGCGGCGAGCCACCACCGCCAGCGGCGCAGCAGCAGGGCCAGCACCAGCACGGCGCCCGAGCCGAGCAACGCGAGGCGGAGCGGCC
>SCVR01000019.1 GCA_004296805.1 Dehalococcoidia bacterium | reverse complement strand
GGCCCGCGATGGCGAACAGCTTTGTCACGACCGTCGCCACACCGTCGAAGTGCCCGGGGCGAGCGGCGCCTTCGAGGACGCGCGAGAGCGGGCCGACCGAGACCGTGGTGCACGCGCCCTCGGGGTAGATCTCCTCGACCGGCGGGGCGAGCACGATGTCCACGCCTTCCGCCGTGCACGCGGCCAGGTCGCGGACCTCGTCACGCGGGTAGCGGGTGAAGTCCTCGTTCGGGCCGAACTGGGTCGGGTTCACGAAGATCGTGACCGCGACGGCGTCGCACTCGGCACGGGCCCGTCGCATCAGCGAGCGATGCCCGTCGTGGAGATAGCCCATCGTCGGGACGAGGCCGAGCGTGCGCCCGCCCGCCAGCAAGCCGTCCCGGGCGGCACGGAACTCCGCCACCGTCCTCGCGACGATCATCGAGGTGCCGCTGGCTGCGCCGGCGCGCGGTGGCTAGTCCGCAATCTGCTGCTCAACCGGTGCGAGAGACTCTTCGACGCGGGCGTCGGGCGCCTCGTTCGCCTCGCGCAGGACGCGCTCGGCATGGGTCATGTCGTCCGCGTCGGACGGCGTCATGCGGCGGATGAGTTCCAGCGCGCGCTCGTCCATGTAGAACGACTCCGCCGCCGTCGGGAACGAGCCGTCCTCCACCGCCTCGCGGTAGGCGCGGAGGCCATCCACCATCGTGCCGCCGACGTCGGCGAACTGACGGGCATGCTTCATCACGCGGTCCTGCTGGATCGACAGGATGTCGTGGAACACCTGGACTTGACCCGAGGTGAATGGGCCAGAGCCGATGCCGATCGTGGGGATGCTGACGCGCTGCGTGATCATGTGCGCGAGCGCCGTGGGCACCAGTTCGAGGACGATGGCGTACGCGCCGGCCTCTTCGAGCGCCTTCGCGTCCGCGATCAGACGGACGGCCTCGCGGGGGGTGCGGCCCTGGACCTTCCAGCCGCCGAGCGCGTTGACGCTCTGTGGCGTGAGGCCGATGTGGCCCATCACCGGGATGCCCGCCTCGACCATCCGCGCGACGGCCTCGGCGGAGCGCTGCCCGCCCTCGAGTTTGACCGAGCCGCAGCCGGTCTCCTTCATCAGCCGAATGCCGGAGGCGAGTGCCTGCTTCCAACCGGACTGGTAGGAGCCGAACGGCAGGTCGACGACCACGTGGGCGCGCTTCGCGCCCCGGACGACGGCCTTGCCGTGATGGATCATGTCGTCCAGCGTGACCGGGAGCGTGGAGTCGTACCCCAGCACGGTCATGCCGAGTGAGTCCCCGACGAGGATGAGCGGGATGCCCGCTTCGTCGGTGGCCTTGGCGGACGGGTAGTCGTAGGCCGTCACCATCGTGATCGGCCGGCCACTCTCTTTCATCCGCTGGATGTCGAGGATGGTGATGGCGCGGGTCGCAGGCTGCTTGGACATGAGAAGTGCCCCTGTCAGTCCCGGTCGTGTCGACGATCCAGGCTCAGGCACCGCTGGGGGAGTCGTCCCGGCCGTCCACCGTATGTCGCCCGCGACAGGGTCGACTCGGCTGCCGGATCCGCTCCTGAGGGCAGTATAGAAAAGCCACGGAGCACGTCAAACGTGCCCGTGATGGGCTCCTGCCTCGTTGAGGGACATCCGAGGCGGCGTGACCCAACCGAATCTTGACCCGCGCTGCGGTCGTGGCTGAGGACGCCGGGCTGCGCGACTCGATATGGTGTCGATTGCCTGAAGGTGGAAGGTCCTCGTGCAAGCACCCCCAGCCCGCGCCAGCGTGCCTCATCTCCCGCCGACGCTGGCGGATCGCCTGCCCATCCTCGCGGCGGTGATCCTCGGGGTCATGGCACTGGGTCGTGGGTGGGTATCTGACGACGGCTTCATCACCTTCCGCGTCGTCGACATGCTGTGGCACTGGCACGGGCCGGTGTTCAACCCTGGCGAGCGTGTCCAGGCCTACACCCATCCGCTCTGGTTCTTCTACCTCGCGATCTCCGGACGTCTCGGGGTCGACCTGTACTACGCGGCCATCTTCGGCGGCGTGGTATGCGCGGCGGCGACGGGGTACCTGGTCACGAAGATCCTGCCGCCGCTGGCTGCCATCGTGGTGGTCGCGCTCCTGGCGACCTCGACTTCATTCCTCGACTTCTCGACCTCGGGTCTGGAGAACTCGCTCTCCCATCTCCTGATTGCGGCGATGCTCTGGACCGCGTTCTCCGGTGACGGGCCGTTGGACGCTGCGCGCGCTCGACGCCTCGTGTTCTTCGGCGGTCTGGCGATCCTCAACCGGCTGGACCTGGCGATGCTGGTGGGGCCCGTCGTTGGCCTCGTCATGTTCAGTCGCCCGCGGTCAATGGTGGGCCTGCTGCCCGTGGCCGTGTGGATGCTGTTCGCCGCCTGGTACTACGGCACCCCCCTGCCGAACACGATGTACGCGAAGGTGGGGGCGTTCACCATCGGCGAGGCGATCCGCCACGGGCTGTCGTACTTCACCGACTACCTACTCAGCGAGCCGTTCCACGCGGCCCTCGCCGCTCTATCAGTGGCGATGGGGATCCGGGCCGGACGGTCGAAGTCGTGGCCGGAGATCCTGCACCGCGAGCAGTTGTTGCTGCTCGCCTGCTGCGCGGGGGTGCTGCTCTACGTCCTCTACTTCATCGTCGTCGGTGGCGATTTCATGCGCGGCCGCATGTTCACAGCGCCATTCCTGATGGCGGTGATCGTCGGAGGGATGGTGCTCTCAGTGGAGGGGCCTGCGCTCACGCCATGGACGGCCGCGCTCGCCGTGGCTCTGTGCATTGGGGCCC
>SCVR01000018.1 GCA_004296805.1 Dehalococcoidia bacterium | reverse complement strand
CTGCCCTCGTGCCGCGTGCGGAGATCGAGGGTGACATGGGCGACTCGCTGCCGGGCCTGCAGGCGCGGTTGATGTCGCAGGCGATGCGGAAGTTGACCTCGGCAGTGTCGCGCACGAACACATCGCTCGTCTTCATCAACCAGCTGCGCGAGAAGATCGGTGTGGTCTTTGGGAACCCGGAAACGACGCCGGGCGGGCGCGCGCTGAAGTTCTACTCCTCGGTCCGCCTAGACATCCGGCGCATTGAGTCGCTGAAGGATGGCCAGACGTTCATCGGCAACCGCGTGCGCTGCAAGGTCGTGAAGAACAAAGTGGCCCCGCCGTTCCGGCAGGCCGAGTTCGACATCATGTTCACGGGCGACCTGCACGGCATCAACCACTGGGGCGATGTCCTCGACCTCGCGGTCGAGTACGAGATCGTCAAGAAGATGGGTGCGTTCTACTCCTACGGTGACCAGCGCCTCGGCCAGGGCCGCATGGCGGCGATGACGTACCTGCGCGAGAACTCTGTCGGGCCGGAGATCGAGACGAAGATCCGGAACGCCGCGACAGCCCTGAAGCGCGGTCCTTCGGCTGCGGTCGCCTCGGCGGTCGAGGAGCCGGACGAGATCTCGATCGACGCGTAGGCATCCGGTCAGCGAAGAGACTGCGCAGCGGAGGACGACGGGCCAGGTGCACCTCACCGTCACGAGCGTCGACTACCGCACGCACGGCATCGCCGCCGTCACCGTCGCCACCGAACCATCGGTGGCCTCGGACGGCGGCGACGTTGTGTCCGCACACCTCGAGGACGGCGAAGGCACCGAGCCAGAGCCGACGCTGATCCTCGGCGACACGGCGATGCTGCACCGGCTGACCCGAGGACGCACGCTCACCCCTGCCGAATGGGAGGCAATCCGCGAGGAAGGCCGTACCGGCCTCGCGGTACGGCACGCGATGAACATGGTCGCGCGGAAGCCGCGTAGTGAGTCCGAGATCAAGCGCGTGCTGGTCAACCATGAGGCAGCATTCGACGCATCCGAGGTCGAGGCGGCGATGGCCCGACTCCGCGACCTCGGAGCGGTGGACGACAGCCGCTGGGCTTCCACTTATGTCGCTCAACCTCGGGCGGCCGGGCGGGGTGCGAAACTGCTCCGCCGTGAGCTGGGACAGCGCGGGGTGCAGTCCGCCGACGTGGCGGCCGCCCTCGATGGTCGGGATGAGGCAGCCGAGGCGCTCGCCGCGGCGCTGAAGCGAGTGCGCAGCCTGCGGGGCCTCGCGCCGGATGCTGCCCGCCGGCGGCTGCACGACTTCCTCCGACGCCGCGGCTTCGACGACTCCGCAGCGCGGCGCGCAATGGACACGGCGCTCGCGGAACTGCTTGCCGAGTCTCCCACCGAGGCCTAGGCCGCCGCTCCCCTTTGGAACCCCCGAAAGCGTCTCTCCAAGCCCGGTGATAGGATCGACGTAGGTTTTCGTTCCCTTATGTAGGGATCGAGGCCTCGAACACGTCAATACGGCCACTAGCGACCCCCTGACAGGGCGAGGCGCGGGCCGTCCGGAATCGGAGACCACGATGGATCCAGTGATCCTGGCGATCCTTGCTGCCGTCGCCGGCCTTGCCGCTGGCGGCGCCGCCACCTTCCTCGTCACCCGCAGCGGCGCGAATAACATCGTGGCTCAGGCGCGCGAACGTGCCCGGTTGGCCGGCGAGGAGGCCGAGCAACGCGCCCGCGCGGCTGAGCTCGACGCCGAGAAACGCGCCATCGAGCGGCGAGAGGTCCTCGACAAGGAGATCAACGAGCGCCGGGCCGAACTGACCCGCGCCGAGCGCCGCCTTGAGCAGCGCGAAACCACCCTCGAACGCCGCGGCGAGACCCTCGAGCGATCCGAGCAGTCGCTCCGCGATCGGACGGCCGCGATCGAGCGGACCGAACGCGAGGCCGAGGAGGCCCGGGCGACTTCACGCGCGGAACTCGAGCGCGTCGCGGGGCTGACGGCCGAGCAGGCCCGCGAGGAACTGCTGGCCCGGCTGGACGACGAACTGCGCGAGGAGTCTGGCCGCCGCGTCCGCGCGATGGAGGTCAGCGCCCGCAACGAGGCGGACGTCCGCGCGCGCAAGGTGCTGGCGACGGTGATGCAGCGCATCACCTCGGACATCACCGCGGAGACAACCGTGAGCGTGGTCCCGATCCCCTCGGACGAGCTCAAGGGCCGCATCATCGGCCGCGAAGGGCGCAACATCCGCGCCTTCGAGGCAGCGACCGGCTGTGACCTGATCATCGATGACACCCCGGAGGTCGTGACGGTGTCCGGGTTCGACCCGGTGCGCCGGGAGATCGCGCGCGTCGCCCTCGCCCGCTTACTGCAGGACGGCCGCATTCAGCCGACCCGAATCGAAGAGGCCGTGGACCGCGCGCGTTCCGAGGTCGACGAGATGATCGACCAGGCGGGGCGCCAGGCGATGGTGGACGCGGACGTGCCGGCGCTGCACCCGGAGGTCGTGAAGACCCTCGGGCGGCTGCGGTTCCGCTTCTCTTACGGACAGAACCAGTTGCGCCACTGCATCGAGACCTCGTGGCTCGCCGCGGCGCTCGCGACGGAGATCGGCGCGAACGTGGAGGTCTGCCGGATGGGCGGGCTGCTCCACGACCTCGGCAAGGCCGTGGACCGCGAGATGGAGGGCACGCACGCCAGCCTCGGCGCGGAGATCGCGAAGCGCTTCGGCGTGCCGCGTGAGGTCGTGCATTGCATCGAGGCCCACCACGAAGAAGTCCGACCGGAGACGGTTGAGGCGCTCGTCGTGATCTGCGCGGACGCGATGTCGGGTAGCCGCCCGGGCGCGCGTCGCGAGTCGGCCGAGGACTACATCCGCCGGCTGGAGGCACTGGAGTCGATCGCGAACTCGTTCGAGGGCGTCGATCAGTCATTCGCGATCCAGGCGGGCCGCGAGGTACGGATCATCGTGAAGCCGGACCGTGTGGACGACGCGGGCGCGATGCGCCTCGCACGCGACGTGTCGAAGAAGATCGAAGAGTCGATGCAGTACCCCGGTGAGATCCGCGTCACCGTCGTGCGCGAGACTAGGGCGAGCGCGGTCGCCCATTAGGCGACTCAAGGGCCCTCTCGAACCCAAGAGGAGCGTCCACTGGCTGCCACGCTCGACTGCCACCTGCACTCATCCCGCTCCGACGGCGTATTGACGCCCACCGACCTCGTCGACCTCGCCGCCGCGCAGGGCGTGCGGGTGATGGCGCTCACCGACCACGACACGCTCGAGGGGTTGCAGGAGGCGCGGGCTGCGGTGGCCCGGCACGCGGGGATGCGGCTGATCCCCGGCGTCGAACTCTCGTGTGACGTGCCAGGCACCGAGGTCCACATGCTGGGCCTATTCGTCGACCCGGAGCATCAGCCGTTGCTGACCTCGCTAGAGCACATGCGGCGGACGCGGGTGACGCGTGGCGAGCGGATTGTCGAAGCGCTGCGCGGGCTCGGTGCGCCGATCGAGTGGTCGCGCGTGCGCGAGATCGCGGGGGAGGCCTCGATCGGGCGGCCGCATATCGCCGCGGCGCTGATCGAGGCGGGGCACGTCGCGAACATCGATGAGGCGTTCGCGAAGTACCTCGGGCGGAACTCTCCGGCGTACGTCGAGCGCGAGCGGCTGGAGCCAGAGGCGGCGATCGCGCTGGTCCGTGACGCGGGCGGACTCGCGGTGTTCGCGCACCCGCCGTTCACGGACGGCTACGAGGCGCGTGCGGAGTCGATGGCGGCGGCGGGGCTGTGGGGTATCGAGTGCTACTACCGCTTCTACACGCCGGAGACGGTGACGACGCTGAACGGGCTGGCAGCACGGCTAGGGCTCGCGGCCTCGGGCGGGTCGGACTACCACGGCGCAGGGCGCGACAACGAGGTACTACCGGGCCGCTTCGAGTTCCCAGAACAGGCCGCTGAGGCGTTCCTTGAGGCCGCGAACGCGGCGGGCGCGCGCGTACCTGAGGCGGCCCGATGACTTCGCCCATGCCCTCGCCGATGCCGAATGCACCGACGATGTGCGCGCGCCACCCCGACGTGGAGACCGCACTGGCCTGCGGACGGTGCGAGACGCCGATCTGCCCTCGTTGTCTCGTCTACACGCCCGCAGGGACGCGGTGCCCGGACTGCGGGCGCGCGCCGGCGCTGCCGATCCACCAGGTGGGGATCATCGATGCCTTACGCATCGCGGGGGTGGCATTGCCGCTCGGCGTGATGCTGGGAATTGCGGGTGCGCTGATCTTCCCCCCGAGGCTGGGCGGGATCCTGATGATCCTGATCGGCGTCGCGGCAGGCTCGGCCACCGGGACGCTGATGGCCGAGGCGATCATGCGGGTCACCAAGAAGCGCGGGCCTCGCGTGATCGCGATCGCGAGCGCAGGGCTGCTGTTGATGGGGCTCGTGCGGTTCTTCGGCGGCGGCGGAGACACCGCAACGCTGTTCCGCGACTATGCGGGTGTCTTCATGCTGCTGATGTCTGTGAGTGCGGCGTCGAGCCGGTTGCGCTGACCTCGCGGCCAGCCCCAGCCGCTAGCGCACGCGGTCAATGATGGCGAGGACGGCGAGCAGGCCGAAGCAGGTAGCGCTGACACCGACGACGCGCTTCAGTTCCATCTTCACATTGACGGCCTCGCGGGCGACGTACGCAGTGGGTCGCAACGCCTGACGGGTGATGTGCTCGGGCGCCTCGGCGACGGGCGCGGCGGCGCCACCGTAGGTAGGCCGAGGCGGCGCGACGCGGCGGGTCATTCGACGGCGGGGCGGAGTGCTGGGCATGCGGCGCCTCTTTCGCCCTCGATTCTACGGCCCGCCCGCCGAGGGCGCACGTTCCGCCGATCCCCCGATGCGGCCTCGACATTGACCACGGGAACAGGCGTCGCTACGGTAGATTCTGCTTTCGCGGCCCCGTGGTGTAGAG
>SCVR01000108.1 GCA_004296805.1 Dehalococcoidia bacterium | reverse complement strand
GCCACTGAGTGCTGACACTTTAATGCCACTGATCGCTGACACTTTGTTGGGCGGTTTGGGCAGATCTCAAAGAGATCGGGGTGGGCTCGGGAGGGGCGCAGCCCCATAAGCGCTAACTTAACAGCGACTCGACACGCGGAACCCGATTCCGCTTTCGCTCCGCCAAGTCGGACTGAAAGTCGCTCCAACGATGGAGACACGCCTCGATAGAGAGCGCCGGCCAGAGCGCTGAGGCGATGAGACGCAGGAGCACGTCGGTCTCACGCCAACGACTCCGCGGGAGCGTCCTGGTCGAACCAGCGGGTGCCCCAGGGGGAAAAGGCGCCGGCGTAACGCTGCATCCGCTCCGTCAGGAGCGCGATCAGCAGCTTGCCATATAGCCAGGCTCGGCTGGAGGCCGCGTCGTATTTGGGCAGGTGCCCGAGGCCGGCGAGCGATTTGAGGCGCTTGAACGCCAACTCGACCTGCCAGCGGACGCGATACCACTCCAAAATTAGCCCTTCCGACAAAATCTCCACCGGCACCGTCGTAAGCACGATGATCCACTGAGCGTATTCCAAAGTCTCGGCGTTGAGTTGCTGTCCCTTGCGTTGAGCCCGCCGGCGCAGCTTGCGCTCGGTGGCGACAATCGCCTCTTCGCTCTTGCGCACCGCGCAAAGCCGCACCGCGACCCGTTGGTCGGTTGGTGTGCGCACATAGGCCGTGCAGCTGCCGGCCTGACCCGGCTGCGTCAGCGTGCGCAACCAGGGACGCAGATCGACGCCTTTGCCATCCTCGGCTTCGACCGGCAGCGTCTGGGCGTTGTGGCGCACGATGACAAAGCCGCCTTTTTGATGAACATGCCAAATCCCGGCGGCATGGGCGTAACCGCGATCGGCGATGAGGCAATCGTTCGCGCGCACCGGAAACTGGCGCAACGACTCCCCATGGCCTTCGCCTTCGCTGCTCGTCAGCCGAAAGTGATCACAGGTCCATTCCGGCACGCGCAGACTGAAGTGCACCCGCCACTGACTGCCGGTCTGGCCAGGCTCCTTCACCAGCGTGCCGTCGATGAGCCGCATTTTCATGCCCGGCTTGTTCGGCAGTTCCAGTTCGCCTTCGCGCAGCAGCCCCACGCACAACGCCTGTAACCAGCGCTCGGATTGGCGCAGCTTTTTCAACAGCGCCACGTCCGACATCTCCAGCCATCCCGCCGCCTTGGCCACCACCACTGTCTCGCGCAACGAACATCCCAAAGCCACGTGCAATAGCAGCCCCCGCAATAGCTGCTCCACCGAATCGAATCCTCGCAGCCGCTTCACGGCTCCGGTTTCCCGCGCCAATTCCTCCCACCGCGCAGGCAGCAGTTTCAGCATGAAGCGCCAGTTTTCATCCGCGAGAGTTGTCGCCATGCCCGAGCAATCAATCCGGGATGCAGACAGAGGCAATCCTTATGTTAGCGCTTATGGGGCGCAGCCCCTCCCGCTACGGTTTGGGTTTGCGCCACTGCACGGGCCGCAATCCCGCTTGGTCGTGCGCGTGCAGCGTGCCGAGCAAATGCGGCCCGAAGTAGACGGCCAGGGTATCGGCGTTGAGCGGTTTGGCTCCGAGCAGTTCCTCGCTGAAGGCGCGGCCGATCAGACGCGTGCGCTGGCGCCAGCGCACGCGCCCCTTGCGATCAGGCCGGAGGAGGCTCCAGTTCGGGGGATAGGTCCACTGCGGCGGCTTCTCCGGCAGTCGCCGCTTGCTGGCGCGGTAAACCGAGGCCGGTGTGCGCTGGTCCAGACTTTCGTGGGGCCGCCGCTCGGCGTAGCGCCGCCGCCACCGATCGGAGCGCTTCTGCTGCGCCTGGACGTTCGCGCCGGGGGGCTGGGCGGTCTGCGCCTTGAGCACCCGATGCATCTGTTCGTGCTCGGCATTGTCCTGCGGGCAACGCGGCCGGCCGTATTCGATGCGGATGCCGAGCTTGACCCAACCGACCGTGAGCTTCGTCCACCCGCGCGGCCCCCCGCCGCCGAACGGGTTGCCATTGTCGATCCGCAGCGCCTTCGGCAGGCCATGGCGCCGGAACAACGCCTGCAGGACCGCGCCGATGGGGCCCTCGCGGGCCGAGGCGACGTGCCGCACGGCCAACGGGAACCGGCTCGCCAGATCGCGCACCGTCAGCGGCTGGGTCCGTCGGCCATCGGCGGTGCGGAACGAGCCCTTCAGGTCGACCGTCCACACATCGTTGACGCAACGTCCGCGCAAGCGCCCCGGCAGCGGCCGCGCCGGCCCGGGCCGCGCCCGTCGCTTCTGCCTCCGCACCTTGCCCGCCTGGCGCAACCAACGCGCCAACGTCCGCACCGAGGGCAAGCGCACCCGGGGATGATCCTGCCGCAGTTTCCAGCGCAGCTTCTTCGGCCCGAATTCCCGACACGCGCGCACCGCGGCGAGCACCCGCGGCCACCACAATGTGCGGCGCTCATCCGCCGCCACGCTCCGGTGCGTCCGATCCGCCAACTGCACCCACCCGCCGGCGCAGAACCGCCGCCACCACTTGTGACCGCACTCCCGGCTGATCCCGTGCCGACGGCACAACTCGGTCATGCTGGCACCGCTATTGCGCGCCAGCCTCTCCTGCACGAAACGCCGCCGCGCCTGTTCCCCATCGCTGATTTTCCAAGGCATAGTGCCTCAAGAATGTGTCAGCGATCAGTGGCATTAAAGTGTCAGCACTCAGTGGCACCATGCCCTTGCTGCGCCCGGTTGCATCCACGATCG
>SCVR01000107.1 GCA_004296805.1 Dehalococcoidia bacterium | reverse complement strand
GGATGCCTTTGGTGGCGGTCCGTTCCACGTACTCCGCGACGAGGTCAAGGTCAGCGGTGTTGTTGTAGGCGTTGAGTGACAGCCTCACGGAGTCCATTTGCTTCACGGAGCGGCAGACGATCCCGCCCGCGGACTGCATGTAGTACGCGAGGTGTGCCGGGTCAGTGCCTGGCAGTGAGAAGAGGAAGAGGCCGCTCCGCGTTGCCTCCTGTCGGGCACCGGTGAGTTTCACCCCCGGGATGGCGGACATCCGGCGCTCAGCCTCGCGGTTGAGGTAGCGGACGTAGTCCCAGTGCGCCTGCGGCCCGCTCTCCAGGTACTGCTCCATCGCCGCAGCCATACCGGCGGTGGCCGGCGACGACATGGTGGACACCTCGAACTTCGCGATCGAGTCGCGCTTGGGTTCGAACTTGCCCTCGTAGTCGTAGGAGGCGGCGTACCGGCCGCTGACCTTCACGGGTTCCAGGTCAGGGATGCGGTCGCGCTTCACATACAGCAGGCCCATGCCGCCTGGGCCGCACAGCCACTTGTGGCTCGGGATGGCGTACGCGTCCACGCCCATCGCGTGCATGTCCAGCGGCAGGTGCCCCGCCGTCTGGGCGCCGTCGACGACGACCGTCGCACCCCGAGCGTGTGCCATCTCCACGATCTCCCGGACCGGGAGCAACTGCGTGGTGGAGAACGAGATCTCGCTGAGGATCACGAGGCGGGCGCTGTCACCCATCGCCTCGTCGAACCGCTCGACGATCGCGCCGGGGCCGTCGTCCGCCTCGATGTGGGCGAAGGCGAGGTTGGCCCCGTGCTCCCGCATCCGGTAGGCGGGCATCAGCCCACCGCCGTGCTCGATGTTCGTCGTGACGACGCGGTCGCCGGGCCGCATCTCCACGCCGTTCACGGCGATGTTCACGCCCTCAGTGGTGTTCCCGGTGATGGCGAGTTCGTCCACGTCGCAGCCGAGCATCCGAGCGCCGGCTGCCTTCAGGCGTGTCGTGAGCGCCATGCGGTCTTCGGAGACGATCCGGGTCGTCGGCCCCCACGTGACTTCGAGGTCGAAGCGGTCGCGGAAGGCTTTCGCGACGGCGTTGGACATCGGCCCGATGAAGCCGGCGTTGAGGTAGGTGGTGCGCTCCATCGCCGGCACCTGGGAGCGGAGGTACGCCCAACGGGCTGCGTTGGGGACTTCGGTGGCGTCAGGCATGGACGGACCTCTCCAGCGGGGCCGCAGCGGCCCCTGCACGTGCGAGGGCGGCATGGTAAACCCGGCGCATATCGGCGCGATGACGGAGGGGCCCGTGACGAACGAGGCGGTCAGTCGAGGCAACTGGGATCCCGGCCAATACGGGCGCTTCCGCGACGAGCGCAGCCGCCCGTTCTACGACCTCGCCGCGCTCGTCCAACCGCGCCCCGGGATGCGCGTGGTGGACCTCGGGTGTGGCCCCGGTGACCTCACAGCATGGCTGCACGCGGAACTGCAGGCTGCCGAGACCATCGGGGTCGATTCCTCAGACGCGATGCTCGAGAAGGCTGGGCCGCACGCCGGTTCCGGGTTGCGGTTTGAGAAGGAAGACATCCGGGAGACTCCCGGGCGCTACCCGGACGGCTTCGACCTGGTCTTCTCGAACGCGGCGCTCCAGTGGGTCACCGGCCACGAGACGTTGTTCGCTGACCTGGTGAGGCTGGTACGGCCGGGCGGACAACTCGCCGTGCAGATGCCCGCCAATCAGGGCGTCCCCCACCGTCTTACCGCCGAGATCGCCCAGCGTGAGCCGTTTGCGACGGCCCTCGCGGGATGGGTGCGCGAGGACCCGGTCCGCGACGCCGTCTTCTATTCGCGGCTGCTCAGCGATCTCGGCTTTGTCGAGCAGCACGTGCGGCTCCAGATCTACCCTCACGTGATGGAGTCCACCCACGGGGCCGTCGAGTGGCTGAAGGGAAGCCTCCTGACGGCGTATCAAGCCCGCCTTCCGGCCGATCTCTGGCCGCAGTACCTCGAAACCTACGAAGCCGCGCTGCTGGCGATCGAGGGCGACCGGCGGCCGTACTTCTTCCCCTTCCCCCGTGTCCTGATGTGGGGACGGAAGGCGTGAGGACGTAGCCGAGACTCACTTCGAGATTCGGCGTTACCATCCGAGCGACCTCAACCGCCCGCGACTCGGCCCCGCGCCAGCGCGCAGCAGGAGACCGCCGTGCCTGAACCCGTGCTCGAACCGATCTTCCACCCCCGCGGCATCGCCCTGGTGGGTGTGCCCTCGAACGATGGCGTCGCCGGGGCCGGCGGCGGGTCGAGCGGGTTCCTCGCCTCGCTCATCGAGCAGGGCTTCCAGGAGAAGGGCGGCCTCTACCCGGTCAACCCGAAGGCGACGGAGATCCGCGGGCTGAAGTGCTACCCCACCCTGCTGGACACGCCAGACCCGGTCGACCACGTGATCTCCTTGATCCCGGCCCGTGCCGTGCCGCTGCTGGTCGACCAGGCGATCCAGAAGAAGGTGAAGTCGATCCACTTCTTCACAGCGGGCTTCTCGGAGACCGGTGACCCGGCCATGGCCAAGATGGAACAGGAGGTCATCGGCAAACTGAAGGCCGCGGGCATCCGTGCGGTGGGGCCGAACTGCATGGGCCTGTACGTGCCGTCGGAGCGGATTGCCTTCATGGGCGGGTTCCCGAAGGAACCCGGCAACGTCATGATGATCTCGCAGTCGGGCGCCAACGCTGGCGACGTGGTCCACGGCCTCGGCCGGCGCGGCGTGCGCTTCTCGAAAGTCGTCTCGTTCGGCAACGGCATCGACATCCGCGCGCACGATCTCTTCGACTATGCGGCCGCGGACCCACAGACCGAAGTCATTACCGCCTACATCGAGGGCGTCCAGGACGGCCGCAAGATGTTCGAGGCCGTGAAGGCCGCCGCGCGCGTGAAGCCGGTGATCCTGCTGAAGGGCGGCCTCACGAGTGCCGGTGCGCGGGCCGCACACTCCCACACGGGGTCGCTGGCCGGGTCGATCGACATTTTCGAGGGGATGTGCCGCCAGACCGGAGCGATGCGCGCCGAGACGATGGACGACCTGCACGACCTCGTGGTCGCAGCGAACACCTCGGTGAAGCGGGTGCAGGGCCGCGGCGTCGCCCTGATCGTAGGCGGCGGTGGTTTCGCTGTGCTGTCTTCCGACGCGATCGCGACGGCGGGACTCGAAGTCCCACCGACGCCTCCGGAGACGAAGCAACTGCTCAGCGAGTTCATCCCGGTCGCGGGGACCAGCATCAACAACCCGATCGACACCAACATGGGCACACCAGAGGTCGCGCTGAAGACGCTGCGGATCGTGGCGGCCGCGCCGACGAACGACGTTATTATCGCGTCGCCCTCACTCACTCCGCGCTCGCAGCCGGGCGACCCGAAGCCGTCCCCCGAGGAGCGTGAGAAGCAGGCGCAGGAGCAGATCCAGAGCGTGATCGAGACCTACACCCGCACGCAGGACGAGACGGGCAAGCCGATCGTGGCCCTCGTGCGAGACCGGGGAGCCTCATTGGAGGTCTCAGACCTGTTCCAGCAGGAGGCCTACCGCGCCGGCATTGCCACGTACCCGACGGTGGCGCGGGCGGCCCGCGCGATCTCGTTTGTGCTGAAGTGGCGCGAGCGCAGGGCGGGGCTCCCGGCCGTCATCTAGCGGCCACCCATGCTGCTCATCGGCCAGTCGCTGCAGTTCCGTCGCGGCGCGCTGGCCGATGCCTTCGCACGCGACGACCGTGCGCTGGTCGCCGCCTCGGCAAGTGCCCAGGTCGAGGCCGGGGCGCAGGCGCTCGACCTCAACTTCGGGATCGACCCTCCGCCCGGCGAGGCCGCATGGGCGGTCGCGGCCGCGCGCACGGGCACGCCGGGGATCCCACTCTGGATCGACGCGGGGCGCCCGGCCGCGATCACCACGGCCCTCGACGCCTGTACCCGAGACGGGGTGCCCGGGCCGTTCGTCGCCAACTCGCTCCCGGCCGGCTCCGGCATGACCGCCGGGGACGAGGCCCTCGCCCGCGCGGCAGCCGATGCCGATGCCGGGCTCGTGATCTCGCCGCGGCGCGTGGACCGGGACGGCATCGCGAACGGCGAGGTCGACTGGGTGGTGCACGAGGCGTCGCTGGCCGTGGACCGTGCGCTGCACCTGGGGGTCACGCCGCCGCTGTACGTCGACGCCCTCGCGTACCCGGCGCTGCTCGACCCACAGGGCGTGCGCCGCTCGCTCGCGCTGCTGCGCGTCTACGGCGGGCGCGAGGACGTGGTCCCGCTTGCCGCCGTGGGGAACGTGGCCTACGGCGCACCTCGATCGGTTGCGGTACCGCTGCGCGTGCTCTACGCCGCGGCTGCAACCGGTGCCGGAGCAAGGGCGTTGATCCTGCCGGTGGAGGATGCGGCGTGCATGCGTGCCGTGCGCCTCGCACTAGGCGAGGTGGCCCCGGCCGACTCCGGTGAGGCATGGCTGGTCGCCGTCGCGGCGTGGACACGCGACAACGAGCCGTTGCCGCCCGCGCCCGAGGAGTACCGCGAGGCGGCACGTCTGATCTTCTTCGCCGACCGCCCGCTGAACACGCCGGGCGTGCTGTAGGCCAGCGCGTCAGCGCCGCGCGAACGACCGCTCGAGGGCAGCACGGCTCAGCCGCAACATCGTCGGGCGCCCATGCGGGCAGGTGGGCGGCGTGTCGCATTTCGCAAGGGCGTCGAGCAGCGCGCGTTGCTGCGTCGCGTCCAGCCGGTCGCCGGCCATGACCGCCGCGCGGCACGCCAGCGTGGCCGCCGCACGGTCTGGCCCGGACAGCCGCTCTTCAGCGTCGAGGCGTTCGAGGTAGTCCGTTAGCGCACGGGTGACGTCGCGTCCCGCGAGCGCCGCCGGGACGGCGCGCACGATCACGGCCGCGCCGTCCGCCGCCTCGATCTCCCATCCGATTGCCGCGAGGTCACGGGTGCCGCCCGCGATCAGCGCAGCCTGCGGTGCCGAGAGCGTCACGAGCGCCGAGTCGAGCAAGGGCTGGCTCGGGCGGTCACCTGCGGCGAGGCGTGCCCGCACCTCCTCGTACAGCACGCGCTCATGCGCGGCGTGTTGGTCGATCAGCACCATGCCGTCGGACGACTCGGCGACGATGTACGTGCCTTCGATCTGTCCGAGCGGCCGGAGTACCGACACGCCCTCGCTGTCGCGCCCGGGGGTTGACGGCGCGGGTGAGGGCTCGACGTACGAGGCCGTCCGCGCACCGGCGATCACCTCACGCCCGGTCGTCGGGCTATTCGGTGTCGCAGCGAACTCGAACCCCGCCCACGCGGTGGGTGCCTGCTGATCGCCAGTGGCGGCGGGGGAAGGCATCGAGGCCAGATCGGGGGCGACCGGTGCGAGGTGTGGTGCCACCGTGAGGGCCGCACGCACAGCGGCCTGCACGGTCGCGAACACCAAACGCTCGTGGCGGAAGCGCACCTCGGCCTTCTGGGGATGCACGTTCACGTCGATCTGGTCGGGCGGCACGGTGATCCGGATCAGTGCCATCGGATGCCGCCCGCCCGGGAGCAGGCCCTCGTATCCCAGTTCCACCGCGGGCAGCAGCGCGCGCGCCGTGACCGCGCGCCCGTTCGCGACCACGTGGATCGCGGCGCGGCTCGCGCGGTGCAACGAGGGCGGGCCCACGAGCCCCACCACCTCGCAGCGGGCCGGATCCGCCTCACCCTCGACGGCCACGGCGCGCTCGGCGCGGGCCGGCAGGAGGGCCGCGGCCACCTCGGCGCCGTGTACGGCTGCGACGGCGTCGCGCGGGTCGCCGGAGCCCGGGGCGGTGAGCGCGCTCCGGCCGTCCGCGGTGAGGCGGAACGCCACCTCGGGGTACGCGAGGGCGTAGTCCGCGATCACCCGCGCCACCGCCTGCGTCTCGCTCCGCGTCGCACGGAGGAAGCGGCGGCGCGCCGGCAGCGAAGCGAAGAGGTCGCGTACCTCGATG
>SCVR01000106.1 GCA_004296805.1 Dehalococcoidia bacterium | reverse complement strand
TCTCGAAGGTCGGGCGAGCGTGCCCGGCCGCGTCACGGTCATCCCCGGTGCGCCGATGAACGCCGGCTCCACCCGCCGCGCCCGTGAAGAGGATTCACCGCTCATGGCCGCCCTGCGCGAGTGGCGCCTCACGACTGCCCGCTCGGACGGGGTCCCGGCCTATGTGGTCGCGCCGGATACGCTCCTGATCGACATCGCGGCGCAGCGCCCGGTCACCATCCCCGCCCTCCGCCGCATGAAGGGTATGGGGCCCTCACGCCTCGCCCGCTATGGCGCGGAGATCATCGAGATCACCGCCGCACATCGCTGACATCGAGGCGACACGAACCAGATCCGCACCCTCGTCAACGTTCCACTCGGTCGAGTATGTTCAGGTACGCTCCACGAGAGTCCCTCCGTCGCCCGAGGCAGAACGTCCCTTGATCTGCTCGAACTGTGCCACCGAGAACCGCCCGGACGCGAAGTTCTGCATGGAATGCGGAACGGCGCTCGCGGGCGGCTGTCCGGCGTGCGGGACCATCAATCCGCCCGGTGCCAAGTTCTGCAGCGAGTGCGCGACCTCGTTGGTGAATGCCGGCTCGGCCTTGGCGGCCTCCGCTGCGTCGGCGGGACAGCGAGCGGCGGCTTCCGCGTCGCAGTCGAGCCTCGGGGGCGTTCGAGCAGCGGCGCCGGTCGCGGAGCGCCGCCTCGTCTCCGTCCTGTTCGCCGATCTCGTCGGGTTCACGCCCTTCGCCGAGGAGCGTGACGCCGAGGACGTACGCGAGGTCCTGACCCGATACTTCGACCTCGCCCGCGAGATCATCGGCCGCTACGGCGGCACCGTCGAGAAGTTCATCGGCGATGCCGTCATGGCGGTCTGGGGCGCCCCCATCGCCCGGGAGGACGATGCCGAGCGGGCCGTCCGCGCGGCCCTGGAGGTCGTGGATGCCGTTCGGTCGCTGGGCCCGGGGATCCAGGCTCGAGCGGCGGTCCTTACCGGCGAGGCGGCCGTCACCCTGGGCGCCACGAACCAGGGCATGGTGGCCGGAGACATGGTCAACACCGCCGCCCGGCTCCAGTCGGCGGCGGCACCCGGCGTTGTCCTGGTTGGGGAGGCGACCCAGCGAGCCGCCGGCGGCGTGGCCTTCGAGCCCGCCGGTGATCAGTTCCTGAAGGGCAAGGCGGCACCGATCCCGGCGTGGCGGGCCGTTCGAGTCGTCGCGGAACGAGGCGGGCGCAATCGGAGCGAGGCGCTCGAGGCGCCGTTCGTCGGCCGGGACGAGGAGTTGCGGCAACTGAAGGACTTGTTCCACGCAACGGCACGCGAGGGTCGGGCCAGGCTCGTGAGCGTCATCGGTCCCGGTGGAATCGGCAAGACCCGACTGTCCTGGGAGTTCCTCAAGTACGTCGACGGGTTGCTGGACCGAGTCTGGTGGCACGCCGGCCGGAGCCCCGCGTACGGCGACGGCATCACGTTCTGGGCCCTCGGGGAGATGGTTCGCGGCCGGGCTGGGCTGGTGGAGACCGACGACGAGGCGACTACCCGGGAGCGAATCGGGGCGACCGTCCGGCAACACCTGCCCGATGCGGCCGAAGCGGTGTGGGTCGAGTCAGCGCTGCTCGCCCTCCTCGGCTACGAGTCCGGCATTCCATCTGCACAGCTCTTCGCTGCGT
>SCVR01000105.1 GCA_004296805.1 Dehalococcoidia bacterium | reverse complement strand
AAGCGTCCGGCCGGCGACCTCCTAGGCGGGACGGGCGGCGGTCGGTAGAGTCGCGGGATGGGAACGATTGTGGCGGAGGTCATCGATACGGGAAATCGCGATTCGCGTGGGCGGCGTCGCGTGACGGCGGCGCAGCGGGCCGACTATTTGCGTGCGTATCGCGAGAGCGGCTTGAATCAGGCGGCATTCGCGAAGCGCGAGGGGCTGCGCTACTCGACGTTTTGCCATTGGGTGCAGAAGGCGGCGAAAGGCCTCCTGCGCGCACCGGCGCCGGCATCGGCGTCTTCGGCCTCGCGCCACGGCGCGGTGCCGTTCGCGCAGGTGCAGTGGCCGGCATCGTGCGCCCCGACCGCGGCGGATGCGGCGAGCGTGGAACTGCGTTTGCCCGACGGCGTGGTCGTGCGCGGTGCCGACGTGCAGAAACTCGCCGCGTTGGTGCGGGCGTTGCGGAGCTGACGCGATGCTGGCCTTCCCTGCGGCGGTGCGAATCTTCGTGGCGGTGCAGCCGGTGGACATGCGCAAGCAGTTCAACGGACTGTGGAGCGCGGTGGCCGAGCAACTCGCGGAGGATCCGAAGAGCGGAGCGGTGTTTTGCTTCATCAACCGGGAGCGCACGCGGCTGAAGCTGCTGTATTGGGACGGCACGGGCGTGTGGGTGCTGGCGAAGCGTCTGGAGAAAGGCCGCTTCTCGTGGCCGACGCCGAGTGAGGCGCGCGCGAAACTCGCGCTCGCACCGGAGGCGCTGGCGTTGCTCGTCGGTGGCGTCGAACTCAAGCACGGTTCGCTGAAGCCGTGGTATGAGCGCTGAATAAAAATAATATAATCGGCGCGGAACTTTTGGTGCGCGAGATGCTCATATCGCGGCATCGTGAGTGCGGCCGCGATCGATCCCCCAGAAGTGAAGCTCCTGCGAGAGGAGCTGAACGAGTTGCGCGCGCAGGTGCCGGTGCTGCGGGCGCAGATCGAGTGGCTGAAGCGACAGCTCTTCGGCGCGGGCAGGAGCGAGAAGCTCGATCGGGCGCAACTGCTGCTCGAGCTGGCGGAGGTGGAGAAACTCTCCGCCGCGGCGGAGGCGCCGAAGCAGACGGTTCACTACGAGCGCACCAGTGCGCCGCGGGAGAAGCGTCCGCTCGCCGCGGAGACCTTCGCGAAGCTGCCCGTCAAAGAGACCCTCGAAATCATCCCGGAGCCGGTGCAGGCGGAGCCGGAGGCGTTTGAGCGCATCGGCGAGGAGCGCACCTTCGAGGTCGATGTGGTGCCGCCGCAGCTCTTCAAACGCGAGATCGTGCGTCCGAAGTTCAAGCGTCGCGACGATCGCGAGCAGCCGCCGGTGATCGCGCCCGCGCCGGCGCGTCCGGTGCCAGGCGGTTACGCCTCGGCCGGATTGCTCGCCTGGATCGCACTCTCCAAATACGTCGACCACGCGCCGCTGTATCGCTTGGAGCGGATGTCGGCGCGTTGGGGCGCGTCGATCTCGCGGCAGACGATGGCCGACTGGATCGGCATCACCGCCACGTGGCTGGAACCGATCTATCGGCAGATGCATCGCGAGTTGCTCGCCGGCGGTTACCTCCAAGCCGACGAGACTCCGGTGCGCTGTAATGACCCGGATGAAAAACGCGGCGGGACAACGCCAGGTTGGCTGTGGGTGATCAGTCGTCCCGACGGCGATGTCGTCTTCGAATGGCGACAGTCACGCCGCCATGGCGAACTCACCTCGCTGTTGGCCGACTTCCGCGGACTGCTCCAGTCCGACGGCTACGAGGCGTATCCCTCGTTTGCGCGCGCGCGCGCAGGCGTCGTGTGGCTCGGCTGCTGGGCGCATGCGCGACGCTACTTCGTCGAAGCGCTGTCGGAATCGCCGCGAGCGGTGAACCTGATCCTGCGCCTCATCGGCGAACTCTACTTGCGCGAACGCGAGTGGGACGAGGCCAAGGTCGGCGCGGCGCGGGCGGCGTTGCGCCAGGAACACTTTGCGCGGCCGCTGCGGTGGTTGCGGCGCCTGGCGCTGGGACTGCGCGCCCGCGCGCTGCCGCGCTCGTTGCTCGGCAAGGCGTGCTCGTATCTGCTCGAACATTGGGAGCCATTGACCGCGCACCTGCGCTACAGCGAGACGCGCCTCGACAACAATCTCGTCGAAAATGCGATCCGGCCCTCGGCGCTCGGCAAGAAGAACTGGCTCTTCATCGGCCATCCTGACGCCGGGCAACGCTCGGCGATCATTTACTCGATCGTCGTCTCCTGTCAGCGGCACGGGAAGGATCCGTTCGCCTACCTGCGCGACGTGCTCACCCGCCTGCCGCGGATGACCAACCAGGACGACCTCGCGGCTCTGACTCCGGCTCGTTGGCGCGAAGTGCGGGAGCCTTCGCGGTCCGCCTCGTAATGGTCACTACTACGAGGCGACCTCGTCGGCCGTAGCCACCCTCCCCAACGGCACCCCTGACAGATTAGTGGCTACCGCCTGTCAAGAGGTCGCCGGTCGGACGCTTACGACAGGATGCAAGGACCGCGCTGTCACTCGTCGGTGCGATGGGACGGCTGTGATTTCAACCTAAATTCCGCAGTTGAGCGGTGACTGGTGAGTGGGAAGTGGTTGAGGTGATTGGGCATGGAAGCAAAAAAGCGGACGGAGTCGGTTCACCCGGTGGGTGAAGGTCAGTTCACGTTCCCGACGGCGGGCGGGCCGGTGCGTTTGGCGGTGACCGAGGACGCGCTGACGCCCTATGGCGGACTGGTGCCGTGGGCGGCGTTCACCAAGCATCTGGGCGTGGCGGAGGGCCTGGCGTCGAGCTGTCCGGTGGAGCGGACCAGTCCGAACGCGGCCCCGGTCTACGATGTGATCCAGTCGTTCATGCTGACCGCGCTGACCGATGGGAGGCGCTTTTCGCATGTCGAGCGGTTGCGGGAGGATCCGACGATTCCGGAGTTGTTCGGGATGGAGTCGGTGGTGGGCGACGACACGGTGCGGCGCTTCTTCCAGTCGGTTGATCCGGCGCTGGGCGCGGAGTGGATCGCCGAGCAGGCGCGACCGTTGTGGGGCGCGTTGCCGGGACCGACGATTCTGGACTGGGACTCGACGGTGCAGCCGAAGTATGGCCACCAGGAAGGCGCGGAGCGGGGCTACAATCCGACCAAGCCCGGGCGGCGCAGCTTTCATCCGCTGTTGGCGGTGGTGGCGCGCACGCGGTTGTGTCCGGCGTATCGGTTCCGCTCGGGCGACACGGTGACGGCCACGCAGTGGCAACAGGCGATGGAGGACGCGCAGCGTTGGTTGGGCAGGCATCCGATCTGGCTCAATCGCGGGGATCTCGGGCTGGGCCACGATGGGGTCATGGCCTGGCACGAGGCGCGGGCCGACCGGCCGAAGTATCTGTTCAAACTGAAGCTGACCCGGGGAGTGCGCGAGGCCCTGCACGCCGTGCCGGCGGAGCGCTGGCAGGGGCCGGCGCAACAGGGCGCCTGGCAGGTGGCCGAGGGCACCGTGCGCCTCCACGGCTGGGCGGCGGAGCGCCGCGTGGTCTTCGCCCGCTGCCTGCAAGGCGAGTTGCCCGGAGCGGAGCGGGGCGAGTTCTGGGACCTCTGCCAGCACGAGTTCGCCGTCTACGTCACCAACCTCGGTGTCGACTGCAACGCCTGGCAGATCCAGCAGCTCTACCGCGAGCGGGCGGACACCGAGAACGTCTTCGACGAACTCAAGAACCAGTGGGGCTTCAGCGGCTTTTGCGCGAAGAAAAAGGCGGTCACCGAACTGGCCGCCCGGCTCCTGCTGTTGGTCTACAATCTGTGGGTGCTGTTCGTGCGCTTCATCGTGCCGCACCAACACACCGAGGCCAAACGCGGACGACGGTGGTTCCTGCTCATCGCCGCCCGCCTGGTCCAGTCCGGCCGCCAGAAGGAGGTGCAGCTCTCGATCCGCGGCGGCTGGGCCGAGCAACTCAAGGACGGCTACCTGCGGCTCCACGAGTGGATCCGCACCACTGCGCCGCAGTTGAAAACCGTCAGACCTCTGCCCGCGTGAAAACCACCTCCTGAGCCCAAAACCCGACCTTCAACTGCGGAATTTAGGTTTATTAGCATTGCGGCGGCGAGCCTGATCGGCAC
>SCVR01000104.1 GCA_004296805.1 Dehalococcoidia bacterium | reverse complement strand
CCATCGATGAAGCGCTGCTGCGCCACCTCTACGCGTACGACCGCACCTTGCCGCTCGTGCCCACGACTGAAGTCGATCCGGTCACGAACCCGGCCACGCGTCAAGTGGTCCCCGGCCTGCGCCGCGAGCGCGTCACGTTCGCCTCGACGCACGACGAGCGCGTCGTCGCCACACTCACGATGCCGACAGACGGTGGGCCTCACCCCGCGGTCATCATGCAGCACGGGTCGACACCATCGGGCCGCCACGCCATGACGACGCCGACGCCCGCGGCACCCGAGCCACTCTCAGTGCAGTGGGCGAAGTCCGGCTTCGTCGCGGTGACCGTGGACGCGTACGGCTTCGGTTCCCGCGAGGGTGCGGACAACCGCGGACGCCTCACCCCCAACCGACCCGACCTCATGTACCGCACCCGCGACGCACGCATCCAGGGCGTCCAGGACCTCATGCGCACGATCGACTACCTCCTCACGCGTCCCGAAGTCCGTGCGGACGCCATCGGCTACCACGGCGTCTCGATGGGCTGTCGCCTCGGTGTCCCGCTGATCGCGCTCGACCACCGGGTCAAGGCCGCCTCGCTGTTCGTCGGCGGCACCGCCCTGTACTCACGCTTCGTGATCGAAGGGACGCCGTTCGCCGACCTCGCGGAGGAAGAGCTGCGCATCTTCGACCTCACCGACCCGATCACCTTCGCGCCCCTCACGGCGCACATCCCGAAGTTCATCGCGAACGGCTTGAAGGACACCCTCGTCACCCTGGAAGGCGGGCAGCGCCTCCAGGCGGCCTTCGCGGAGCCGAAGTCGCTCCACTGGTTCGATGGCAACCACGGTGACTCGCCAGCCTCGCTCATCGAGGAGGCACGTGCCTTCCTCGCGCAGCACCTCGGCGCGCGGGTCGCGACCGGGGCGCGCTAGGTGGTGACACTCACCCTCGCTGGCGGGCGCGTATGGGACGGCCTCGATGGTGCATCGACAGCCGGTGACGTCCACCTCAGTGAAGGTGTGATCGCGAGCACAGCGCCCGAGGGTGCGCGCGTCCTCGACGTTTCCGGATGCACGGTGCTCCCGGGCCTGATCGAGGGCCACACGCACCTCGCGTTCAACGCCCAGCCAGACTGGCGTGCGGTGTACGACGGCGACTCACGGGAGCGCATGCTCCTACGGATGCAGGGCCACGCGATGGTCGCGCTCCGTTCAGGGATTACGACCGTCCGAGACCTCGGCGCGCCGACCGACCTCGCTGTCACTCTCCGCGACGCGATCCAAGGTGGGCTCGTAGCCGGCGCGGACCTGGTGGTCGCGGGTGCCCCGGTCACCACGACCGGCGGCCACTGCTGGTTCATGGGAGGTGAGGCGGACGGCGAACTCGGCGTACGCGTCGGCGTGCGCGAGCGCGTGAAGGCCGGCGTCGACTGGATCAAAGTGATGGCCTCGGGCGGCAACATGACCCCCGGTTCCAACCCCTTCGCCGCGCAGTACTCAGTCGCCGAGCTGCGGGCGATCATCGAGGAGGCCCACCGCCTCGACCGTCGCGTCGCCGCGCATGCCCACGGCGTGGTCGGCATCGAGGTCGCCGTGGAAGCCGGCGTCGACGTGCTGGAGCACTGCTCGTTCCAGACCGCGGCGGGGAGCGTGAAAGACCTCGGCGTCATCGCGGAGATCGCCCGCAAGGGCATCCTTGTTTCGCCCACCATCTCCGGACGCCTCATCGACCAGCCCGACCGCTTCCCCCAGCGCGCCGACCTCGTGCGAGCGCTGTTCGAGGCGGGATGCGACATCTTCATGAGCACCGACAGCGGTATCCCCGGCTTGCCGCACGACGACATCGTGCGCGCCCTCCGGACGATGCAGGCGATGACCGCCCAGAGCGCCGTCGAAGTACTACGCCTCGCGACGAGCACGAGCGCCCGCCTGCTCCGACTCACCGACCGCGGGACGATCGCCCCCGGCCAACGCGCCGACCTGCTGGTGGTCGAAGGCGACCCGACGCGTGACCTCGAAACCCTCGAACGAGTGAGGGCGGTCGTGGCGGGCGGGCGGTTGGTGCGGTGGGAGGGCTAGCCCTCGCTACCCCGAGTAAGACCAGCCGGTGTACGTGGACGTGAGCGGGTCGCCGCTGTGCTGGACGGCGCCGTAGAGGACGCGGGCGGTCACGAGGACGTGGTCACCGGCGTCGATGAACTGCTCTGCGGCGCATTCGAGGTAGGCGATGGCGTCTTCGAGGATCGGACAGCCGGGGGCGCGCTCGGAGAGCCGGTAGTCGGTGCCGGCGAGCTTGTCGTGCTGCTGCGCGGCGGCCTCGTCGCTGCGGCCTCGGACCTTGGCGGCGTTCGAGGGCTGGACGAAGCGCTGGGCAATCAGCAGGCCATCCTTCTGGGGGAGCAGGTTCACGGTGTAGAAGCCGTGCTCGCGGATGCGGGCGAGCGAGGACGAGTCACGCTCGAAGGCGGCGAGGACGAGGCGGGGGCTGAAGGAGACCTGCATCACCCAGTCCGCGATCATGCCGTTCGGCTTGCCGTCACGCGTCGTGCCGATGACGTAGATGCCGTACGGCAACTCGTGCATCGCCTCCTGGATGTAGTCGTCGTCGGTCTTCTGGATCTTGCGTCCGACCACTATCGTCCCCCGCCCTGAGTGCCTACCGGACCAGTCCTGCTACTCGACGAGACCGAATTCGCGCGCGATCAACTCGTAGGAGCGGATGCGGTCGACGAAGTCGAAGGTAATGGTGAGCAGCACGATCTCCTCGGCGCCGAACTCATCCGCGAGTGACTCGAGGCGAGCCTTCACGGTCGAGGGTGAGCCGACCGCCGCCTTCGACATCGAGAATTTCACGTAGTCCTTCTCCGGGTCGGTCAGTTCGAAAGCCTCGGCAGTCGCGGGGGACGGCACCATCCCGCGGCGGAAGCGCCACACGTACCGGCTCATCGCGAGGCGCTGGGCTTCCTCGTCGGTGGGAGCGCAGATCGCGGACACGCCGATCGAGACACGCGGCTCGGACGCCCACTTCGAGGGCTTGAAGCGCGTGCGGTACAGCGCGACAGCACGCGGCCCCAACTCGGGGGCGATGAACTGCGCGAAGCAGTAGGGCAGACCGAGTTCGGCGGCGATCTGCGCGCCATCCAGCGACGAGCCGAGGCACCAGACCTCGGGTGTCCCCTCGATCACCGGGCTGGCAGTGATGCCGTAGAACGGGTGGTTTTCGGGCAGTGAGTCGCCGAGGTAGTCCAGCAGGTCCTCGACCTGGTCCGGGAACGCTTCGAGCGGGAGCGTGCCGGGGCCGTGCTCCAGCGCCTGCTTCGTCTGCATGCTGCTGCCAGGCGCGCGGCCGATGCCGAGATCGATCCGGCCGGGGAAGAGCGCCTCCAGCGCGCGGAACTGCTCGGCCACCTTCAGCGGGGCGTAGTGCGACAGCATGACGCCGCCCGACCCCACGCGGATCGTCGAGGTCTGCGCGGCGACGGCGGGGATGACCACTTCGGGGGCGGCGCAGGCGAGGCCGCCGCTCGCGTGGTGCTCCGCGAGCCAGAAGCGGGAGTAGCCGAGGCGCTCGACGGCCTGAGCGAGCAGGATTGACTCGCGGAGCGCCTCTGCGGCCGTCCCACCCTCGCGGATCGGCGCCTGGTCGAGGACGCTGAGGCGCAGGCTGGGCCGGGCAGACTGGGCTGGCGACATCGACGGCTCCCCCACGCCTCGATCCTAACCCCTGCGGCCGGAACCGGCCGTGGGCTCGTGCTTCGCGGCGGGCCGAGGGATGATTCGGCGCATGGCGGACGAACGGCCTCTCCCGAACCTCCACGCGGCCGACGCACACGCGGTCGCTGCTATGCACCAGGTGGTGCGCGTCTTCGCGAACCCGAACCGATGGTGGCAGAACGCCTCGTTCGCGCTGCCGCTGCTCGTGACGGTCGCGGCACTCGTGCTCGGCTTCGTCATCGACTCGACCGAGGCGAAGGGGTTCGGCGTGTTCGCTGCGGCGGTCACCGCCTTCATGGTCCCGGTCGTGCTGCTGACCTGGCGCGGTACCGCCACCTCGATCGTGCTCACGGTCGAGGGTGTGACCGCGCTGCACCTCGGGCAGCCGCTGCACGAGGTGGCCTGGCGCGACCTCCAGCGCATCGAGAAGGTGGAGTACCTCGGAAACGCGCGGTACAAGCTGGTGCACCATGACACGGAGTTCCTCACGGTGGAGTCGGAGATCGAGGGTGCGCCGGACCTCGTGGAGGCGGCGTTCACGCTTTCCGGGCTGCCTCGGCAGCATCCGGAGGAGACGATCTAGGCTCCGAGCCGCCTCGTCCTGCCTCGTATTCTGCGTCGTACCATCCGGAGCATGACGAACCAGCGCCACGACCTCGCTTCCGACCTTGCCTCGACACCTCCGTTCGACTTCACGCTGGCGACGCCGGAGCGGATCCGGGCGGGCGCCGAGGCGGCGGTCGCGCGGTGCGAGGCAATTCTCGCTGGCGTCGCGCACGTCGAGGGGGTGCGGACGTTCGCGAACACGGTGCTGCCGCTCGACGACGTGGGGGCGACGCTCGCGCTGGCGAGCGGGGAGCACGGGTTCCTCACGTACGTCGCCTCGGATGCTGCGCTGCGGGACGCGGCGCTCGAGGCGGAACAACGGCTCGACACCTACGGGACATCTGTGGGGTTCCGCGAGGAGATCGCGGCGGCGGTGCGGGCGTTCGCGGAGACCGACGAGGCGCGCGGCCTCGATGGGGTCGACGCGCGGCTGCTGGCGCACGCGCTGCGCGACTACCGGCGGAACGGCTTCGACCTGGATGCGGAGCGTCGAGGGCGGGTGCAGGCGCTGAAGGAGCGGCTCGTCGTGCTGGGGGTGGAGTTCCGGCGGAACATCGACGAGTACGAGGACGCGCTGCTGCTGCCGCGCGAGGGGCTGCGGGGGCTGCCGGAGTCGTACATCGAGCGGTTGCAGAGCGTCGAGACGGCCGAGGGCACGCGCTACCGCGTCTCCCTCGACTACCCGGAGTTCTATCCGTTCCTCGAAGCGGCCGAGGACGGGTCGCTGCGGCGCGAGCTGTTCCTGAAGAACCACAACCGCGCGGCCGAGGTGAACCTGCCGTTGCTCGCCGAAGCGATCGGGATCCGGCACGAGATCGCTGAGACGCTCGGGTACGCCTCGTGGGACGCGTATGTGATCGAGACGAAGATGGCGAAGACGCCGCAGGCGGCCCTCGACTTCCTGGTGGACCTCGAGCGGCAGGTGCGTGTGAAGGCGGAGCGGGACATCGAGGAACTGACGGCGGAGAAGCGCCGCCATCTCGAGGATCCCCACGGAACTCTCGAACTGTGGGACTGGCGGTACTACCAGCAGCGCGTGATGCGTGAGCGGTACCAGGTCGACCAGTTCGCTGTCGCCGAGTACTTCCCGATGGAGGCTGTGCTCGAGGGCATGTTCGAGGTGTACCAGCGGCTCGTGGGGGTGCGCTTCGTGCCGGTCGTCGAGACGAAGGCGTGGCACGAGGACGTGCGGCTGTATGCGGTGGAGGACGCCCTCGAAGGCTCAGAGGGGCGCTTCATCGGGCACTTCTATATGGATCTGCACCCGCGGCCGGACAAGTACGGGCATGCGGCGGCGTTCGTGCTGAAGCCGGGGCGCTCGCTCGCTGACGGCTCCTATCAGCCGACGGCGGCAGCGATCGTCGCGAACTTCACGAAGCCCTCGGCGGGGGCGCCGAGCCTGCTTCGGCACTCGGAGGTGGAGACGCTGTTCCATGAGTTCGGGCACATCCTGCACCAGGTGATGACGCGGTCGCCGTACAACCGGTTCGCGGGGACGAACGTGCAGCGGGACTTCGTTGAGGCGCCGTCGCAGATGCTGGAGCACTGGACGTGGAAGCCCTCGGTGCTGCGCGGGTTCACGCGGCATGTGCGGACGGGGGAGCCGCTGCCGGAGGCGTTGCTGGGGCAGATGGTGGCGGCGAAGAACGTGGGGAGCGGGCTGCACTACCTGCGGCAGCTCTTCTTCGCGCGGCTGGACCTGGCGTACCACGAGGCGGGGGCGGTCAAGGACACCGATGCGATCGCGGAGGCGTTGCACGGGATCACGGGGTTCCCGTTCCCGGCGGGGACGCACTTCCAGGCGGGCTTCGGGCACCTGTTTGGGTATGACGCGGGGTACTACGGGTACCTGTGGTCGCAGGTGTTCGGCGACGACATGGCGACGCGGTTTGAAGGCGGTCCTGAGGCCGAGGTGGCGGCGGGACTCGACTATCGTCGGACGATCCTTGAGGCGGGGGGGACGCAGGACGGGGCCGACCTCGTGCGGGGGTTCCTCGGGCGGGAGCCCTCGAATGCGGCGTTCCTTCGCGAGATCGGGTTGGTTGGGTAGGACGCGTTCGAGCCGCATCGCTCGAGGCTCCGAGGTTTCTTCCAGAATCGTCAGGTTGGGGGGCGAAAATCCGGTCGAGAGGCCGGCGGAGGGTTGGCACGTTCGAGTAGAACGTTTGTTTCACGTGAAACGCGCCAAGGAGGCCTCGGAGATGGGAGTTTCGATACGGGTTGTAGCGTAATGAGGGGCGTGTTCGCCCGTCTTTACGCTACGAGTTGTAGCGTAAGTCGGTTCGGAGTGACGGGTGGGGGTTTGAGCTGGGTGGGACGAGAGTTCCGCGGTGGATGAGTGCGCCGGGCGTAGACATCAGACAGACCTGTCTGTATCTTCGCGCCATGCCAACCAGCACATCGACTCGGACGCCTGCACGTGAACGGCTGCTCGCAGCGGCGGATGAGTTGTTCTACGCGGAAGGCATCCACACAGTGGGCATCGACCGTGTGATCGAGCGGGCCGGGGTCGCGAAGGCGACGCTGTACAGCGCGTTCGGGAGTAAGGACGGGTTGATCGAGGCCTACCTCGATCGACGGCGGCAGACGCTGACGGAGCGCCTCACCCGGCAGGTCGCGAAGTACGAGACACCTCGGGACCGATTGCTCGGTGTGTTCGAGTCGCTGGCGAAGTCGTTCGCGCTCCCCGGGTTCCGTGGCTGTCCGTTCATCAACGCCAGTGCCGAGGAGCCGGTGGGTGGTGCGGCTCAAGAGCCGTCCGACGCATTCCGAGTGGCGCTCCGAGCGCTGCTTGCCGGGTTAGCGGAAGAGGCCGGCGCGGCGGACCCTGAACGACTCGCCCGCCAGCTTGCCCTGCTATACGACGGGGCGATTGTCGGTGCGCGGATGGACCGGGATCCTGCCGCCGGCGCTGCGGCGCGCGAGATGGCAGCGGTCCTGATCGACGCAGCGGTCACGGGTCAGCGGCGCAGTGGCGCGAGACGGAAGGTGAGGGGGGCAGCATGAACGTGAGCGCCGCACCCGGACTGCCCGCATCGCCGCCCGCATCGCCGCGGTTCCACTACGCGTGGGTGATCGCGGGCGTCACGTTCGTTGTGCTGATCGCGGCGGCGGGTGTGCGTTCGGTGCCCTCGGTGCTGATCGTGCCGCTGGAGGAGGAGTTCGGCTGGAGTCGAGCGACGGTCTCCCT
The DNA here is from genome assembly GCA_004296805.1 of Dehalococcoidia bacterium. Taxonomy (GTDB): domain Bacteria; phylum Chloroflexota; class Dehalococcoidia; order UBA2979; family UBA2979; genus SURF-43. The sequence goes on along the minus strand of SCVR01000104.1, from coordinate 3,637 downwards.
CGCCGTGTCGATCAACCTGCTGCTGTTCGGTCTGCTGGGCCCGTTCGCCGCCTCGCTCATGGAGCGCGTGGGGGTGCGACGGATGATGGTCGCAGCGCTGTCGACGCTGACCGTTGCGGTCGGGCTGACGACGCAGATGAACCAGCCGTGGCAACTGATGCTGTTCTGGGGCGGCCTGGTCGGCCTGGGCGCGGGGGCGATGTCGGGCTGGCTCAGCGCCACGGTATCGACGCGCTGGTTCGTGAAGCGTCGAGGTGTGGTGGTGGGCGCGCTGACCGCCGCGGGCGCGACGGGGCAGTTGATCTTCCTCCCGATGCTCGCACGGATCGTCGAGTCGGCCGGCTGGCCTCCTGCCGTCGCGCTGGTCGCCGTGACGATCGCGCTCGTCGTGCCGCTGGTGGCGCTGCTGATGCGGAACTCGCCTGCGGACCGAGGGCTGCTGCCGTACGGTGCGACCTCGGCGGCGGATGTCCCGGCGGTGCGTCCTCAGACCGCGAACCCGTTCAAGGCCGCGATCGAGATGCTGGTGACGTCGGTGCGTGATCGGAACTTCCGCTTCCTCGCGCTTTCATTCTTCATCTGCGGCGCCTCGACCAACGGACTGATCGGCACGCACCTGATCCCGATGGCGCACGACCACGGGTTGACGGAGGTGACCGCGGCCAGCCTGCTCGCCCTGATCGGCGTCTTCGACATCATGGGCACTATGGGATCCGGCTGGCTCTCCGACCGGTACGACAACCGCCGTCTCCTGTGGTGGTACTACAGCCTCCGCGGGCTCTCGCTGCTGTTCCTGCCGTTTGCGTTCGCGGCGGGCGTGCCGGGGCTGGCGATCTTCGTGGTGTTCTACGGGCTGGACTGGGTGGCGACGGTCCCACCCACGGTGCGGCTGACGGGCGACCTGTTCGGCGTGCAGCGAGTGGGCACGGTCTTTGCCTGGATGCTGGCGTCACACCAGTTGGGGGCGTCGATGGCGGCGTACGCCGCGGGCGCGATGCGGACGTCGCTGGGCGATTACCGCCTGACCTTCCTCATCGCGGGTGCCCTCTGTCTGGTCGCGGGGATGCTGGTGATGCAGATCAACCGGTCGACGACGGATGAGAACGGCAACGTCAGCATCATTCGCTCGACGCCCAGGGCCCGACTGAGCAGCGGGACACGCGCGATGTTCTTCGGTTCGGCCGCCGCTACCGGGCTCGCGGTGGTGACGTTGCTGATCACGCGGCCGGCCCAGGTGGCGTCCGCCGCGGAGGATGTCCTGGTGTGGTGCGGTCTGCGTTAGCTGTTGAGACCCTCACACTCACTGAGTTTTCTTAGACTCTCACCCCCCAACCCCCTCCCTCTCGATGGAAAGGGAGGGGGCTTCAGAGTCCCACCCCCCGCCCTCCCTCAAGGGAGGGTGTTTGGCTTCGCGCGCGTCTGACGAATGAGTGGTTGTGGCGTGAGTGCCGTACCGCCTTCGCGACGCGAAGGACGGCCCCAGGGCTGGGTCGTGGGGACCCTCACCCTCCCAGCCTCCCTCCCTCTCCGTGAAAGAGGAAGGAGGGCATCCCATGCGGTCCGGGTGCGTCTACTTTGTTGCGCTGGCTACGAGCGCCGACCACGGGAGGCGGATCTCCGTGCTTCCCGGACTCGCGGAGGCGGCTGCAGCCGCGAGCACGGCCTGCTTGACCGCCTCGCGCTGTGGCGCGTCGATGTTCTTGAGCGCGGTCGCGACTGGCGCGACGACGTCGGTGATGAAGACCCAGTAGGCCTCGGGGGACTCGAACGTCGCTTCGCCCGTGACCTCCGTCACTTCGGCGTCGTGCAGCCCCGCCTGATCGAGCAGCGAGGACAGCAGGCCCGGCGCGGCGTGCCGGAAGATGCCGGGCGCGTCCGGCGGAGGCGCCGGCAGTGCGAGCAGCTCGTTCACGACGCGCGAGGCGGTGGTGGCCCACGCGTTCTTCTGCGGTTCGGCCCAGGCGGCGAGGGCGAGGCGGCGGCCGGGCTTGAGCACGCGCGCGAGTTCCCTCACGCCCCTCGGCGGGTCCGGGAAGAACATCACGCCGAACCGGCAGAGGACGGCGTCGAAGGACGCGTCGGCGAACGGCAGCGCGGACTCGTCCGTCACGCGCGCTTCGTAGTTGGAGATGCCCTTCTGGCGTGCCTTCTCGGCGGCGATGACGACCATCTGCTCGGAAATGTCGACGCCGACCACCTTGCCGCTGCCGACGCGTGCGGCGGCGCTGAGGCCGGGTTCTCCGGTGCCCGTCGCAGCGTCGAGCGCGACATCACCGTCGCGCAGGGCCGCCTGCTCGATGAGCGTGGTGCCCACCGGCCGCAGCCATTCGACGACGAAGTCGTCCTGCTTCTTCCAGCCGGCCGAGAAGGTATTCCAGACGTCGCGTTGCTGGTCGCGTATCTGCTCGTTTGCCGCTGCGTTCGGGTCGGTCGTCGCCATGGAGCACCTTACTTTTTTGCCCGAGGTGGTCACCCCGTGTCGCGTGTCAGGTCCGGTTAGCCCTCACGCCTCCAGCGGGATCGCTAATGCAACCTCGAGGGGTTGGCCCCAGGGCATCGTCACCTGCTGCACGTCGATGCGGTAGGCGTCGGGGGCGTCGAGCTTCGAGGTGATGCGGGCGCCTGCGCCGGCGCCGACGAGGATCTGGTTGCCGCAGCAGCACGACTCCAACGCGGGGTCCGCGTTCGAGCGGTCGAGGGCGAAGCCGGCGTCGCAGGAGCAGTAGCAGTCGTAGTTGATGTTGGCGCCGACTTCGGTCTTCTCGACGCGGTACGCCGAGGGCCGCCAGGTGGCGCGGTCGGCGGTGGCGCCGTGGTGCGCGTCGGTGGTGACGTCGCCGAGGGGGTAGTCCGCCGCCGCCAGCCGCGTCGCGAGGACGTCGAGGAGCGCGCCCGAGGCCACGTCGACGGTGAAGGTTTTGGCGTCGGGGTTGCCGGAGATCAGGCGAGCGCCGTCCGTGGCGTCGACGACGCCTCGGATGGTCTCGATGCAGTGATCGCAGGTGATGTTGGGTGAGGAAAGCAGGATCTGCATGGCGCGGTCCCTTCGCGAGCCTCCCGAGGATAGACCCGCCTCTCCGGCGGCTCCACCGCCCGTACCGCTTCGCTTCGCGAAGGCGGCCCCTATCCCCTGCCCCTTCCCCTCGGGGGAAGGGGTTGAAGAACTCGGGTCGATCCCTCCCCCTAGCCCCCTCCCTTATCCAAGGGAGGGGGGACCAGATCAGAGGTTGGGCTCATCACCTCACCCCCCGGCCCCCTCTCCTTCAGGAGAGGGGGAGTAGAGGAGGGGCGCAGGGCATGGAATCGCCCTCATCCTCCGCGCCCGCGCTCGAGTTCGGGTTGGAAGAGATGAGGGCGGTGACGCCTCGGCCGGGGCCGGGCGCGGTTGCAGCCGGTTCCCGCCTAGGCGGTGACGGTGCCACCGATTTTGAACATGCCGGTGCCGCAGACTGGGCAGATGCCCTTTACGGCGGGCTTGCCGTTCTTCATGGTGGTGTTTTCGGCCTTGTTCATTTCGCGCTTGGCCTTGCACTTCACGCAGTACGCCTCGACGGCCATGGAGCCTCCTGTGCTGTGTTCCCCGCCCTACGAGGGTAGGGGTGTCTCTCGCGAGGGGGAACGCGGGGGCGGCACGGGG
>SCVR01000103.1 GCA_004296805.1 Dehalococcoidia bacterium | reverse complement strand
GTTCGCCATCACGAGGACCAGTCGCCGCCGTGAGAATCGATCGCCGGTAGGAGTCGTCACCACGTCGGCTGACCACCAATCATCAAAGCTCACCCATCGACTAGTCCAGCCTCTGCGACCGTCGAGAACAGGAACGAACGTCGCCGGTCGAGTCTTGTGAGTTGTGTCCACCTTCATTGCACAAAGCCTGAAGCCTCCCGCGCCTATGGCACCAGCAGGAGTTGGCAGTTCTCCGGTCTCCAGGAAGAACAATCCCTTAGGGGCACCTGGGGTGATCAGGCCCATCTGTTCCAACAGCGCATACGATTTCGTGGAAGGGTGATGATGACAGAGCAGGCGTAGGGTGGTGGCCAGCCGCAGACACTCGTCTTCATCACCAGCGTCGAAAGAACGCGCAGATTTCTGGAGGAACCCTATCTGTTTCAGCAGGGACTCCTCTGTCTCAGATGGAGCCCTATCAATCTTGTGCATCGTTACTCCACGTCCCGCGTGTTCCAGTATACCGTACATATGTTCTGCCGACGCAGAGCACAGACCCGCGTTTGAAGGGGCAGCAAGACGCGCCCGCATTCGAGGCGATGAGTCGTCTCACGTAGCGGCTTTGACGGGCACTTCCCGGATCGAGTGAGTGAGTCACCGCAGCGTGACCGTGATCTCCTCAGCCGGTTTGGATGCGGTGAAGGTCCCCGTGAGGCGCCGGCCGTCGGGGAGGGTCGCCGTCACCGCGTAGTCGCCGAGGAAGGCCCGGAGACGCGCCGTCCCTTCCGGGTCCGGTCGTAGCGAGGCCCGCGTCCACCAGGTGCCGCGCACGAGGTCCTGGAGCGCGGAGTAGACGGGGCGACGGCTGAGATCACTGCGCATCAGGCCGGTGGCCGTCGTCGGGGGGTCCTCGCGGCGGTCGGTGACTGACCAGTAGGTCACTTCATCGACCGCCGGGTGTCCAAAAGCGAGGGTGAACAACGCGACGGCATAGTCAGCCTGAGTCTCCTCGGACCAACCGGGCCAGTCGATGGCGTCAAAGACACTCTCGCCGGGCCGCTGTGGGCGCGAGGGGACGCTGATCTCCGTGAGGTAGATCCGTCCGTACCTGGCGATCCGATCGAGATTCTGGTGAGCCTGGTCGAGCGATACGCGTCCCTCCTCCCGAGCGTGGGCCTGGATGCCCACGCCGTTGAAGGGCGCCTGGCGGCGCTGGAGTTCCTGCAGGATCGCCTCGACCTTCCCGACTTGCCGTCCGCTCAGCATCCGGTTGTCGTTGATCATGAGGACGGCGCGAGGGTCCGCTTCGTGCGCCGACTGGAACGCAGGTGCCGCATAGCCGGCGATCGTCCGCACGGTGGCCTCATCGATCTGTGGCGAGACGATCTGCTGCCCACGCTGCATCACCGTGAGCGACGCGGAGTTCTTCGCCTCGTTCACCACGTCCCATGCCTGCACGCGGCCGCGCGCTCGGCCGACGACGGCACGGACATGAGCGTCCGCGAGCCGCTGCTGTTCGACCGCGTTGGGGAGTTCGATCAACCATCGAGGCTGCGACTGGGGGTAGATGAGCGCATGCCCGCGCAGCGTGGCATGACCCCTGCCCGACCACTCGATCGCGCGGTCGATCAAGTCGAGGCGCACGACGCCGCGTTCCGGCTCCATGGTGCGCCAGGGGAAGCCCCATACGACATGGTTAAAGAGCCCGAAGAACGCGTCCTCGTACGCGGCCCGCTCGTCCGGGGCCAGCGTGCCCGCAGCAACCTCATTCGGATGCCCGCCAAACGGGAACCCGTGACGCACCTGAACCACGTCCACGGGCAACCCACGCACCGCAGTGCCCTGTGCATCCACGATCCGGAGCGTGATCTCCCCGCGCCGCTGGAGTGCGATCCGGTCGCACGCGCTGCGCAGCACCTCCTGCTCAGCCGGGGTGAGTTGGAGGCGGGCGATCCGGCCCGGGTCGAGCGCGGGACACGCGACCTCAGCAGCCGGCGCCGGCGGTACGTTCGCATCGTTTGGCGGTACACCGGGCCGCCGACGGTCCTGCGAGGCGCTCATCGCCGCGAGTGCGCCCACTGCCAGCAGCAGGATGAGCACGAGACCGATGACCAGCCGCCGCGTTGCCAGTATGTGCAACATGGATGCCCGCAATCATAATCACTCTCACGATCGGTGGGGGGCGGACGCGGACCGAAACCTTGGAGGGCCTAACCCATGGACGTCACAACATTCCTCGCGCGGTTCTGGGGCAGTCTTTTCATGCTCCTGGGACTGCAGGCGCTGTTAGTTGGTCTGATCCGCAGAACCATAGAGATGACGGAGGAGAGGGCGGTCACCGTATCGACCGGGTACATCACCTTCCTGCTCGGCCTCGCCACGGTGATCTTGCACAACGTGTGGGTCGCAAACTGGACGGTTTCCGTGACTCTCCTGGGATGGACCACGCCGCTGAAGGGATTCACGAAGATCGGATTCCCTGAGCACGTTCACCGGCAGGCGCAGATGTTCCGAAGTCTGGACAGGGTTTGGGGTGGAGTCATCTTCCTCCTTGGCGCCTGGCTCTTCTGGATGAGCGTCCAATAGGGCGGCGAATGCCGAGGCGACCAAGCGGAAGGCGCCCGCCGTTTCGCCGAGCTCGAGGAGTGCCGCAAGACCCCGTGGAGAGTCCCGGGGGAGCCGCCTACTTCAGCACGGCCGCTGCAGGACTCGAAGCGGAGTCGCCATCTCGGACAGGAACACGCCGCTCGGGCGGCGTTGTGGTGCCTGAGGTCAGCGCCACCGGCCCCGCCCGGTGTACCCACCGACTGCCATGACGACGAGGACGACGACCACGACGAGCAGCAGGTTGTTCGTCAGGTAGAAGGCGCCACCACCGAACAGCAGGAGCAATACGAGCAGGATGAGAAGTAAGGACATACGGGGCTCCTCTCGGGGCCGGTCCATCTCGGAACGGATGCGGCTCGGGACCCGTCCGTCGCCGTGAGACGCCGCCACTGTACTCGCGTGTCTAGGGGGCGTGCTGTTTCAGGAAGTCGAGGATGGCGGCTTCGCCTTCGGGGGTGTTGCTGGCGGCGCCGTGCTCCTGACCGGGGAATAGGCGGACCTCGACGTTGGGCATGCCGGCGGTGAGTTCGGCCCACGGGACGTCCGGGTAGACGGTGTCGCCGGTGCCGTAGATGACGAGGACGGGCACCTTCAGGTCGCGGATGGACTTCGACGCGTCAAAGGCGAGGTGGGCGGCGTAGGTACGGAGTTCGGCGCCGTACTTGGAGACGCGCTCCTCCTTCGGCACCTGGGCGAGTTGGGCCTGGATGGCGGCACGGCGTGCGTCGCGGGAGCGCTGTTCTTCCTCGGTGGCGGCGGGGCGCTGCGCGGCGAAGAGGTTGAGGCCGACGGTGCCGCCCTCGCGGCGGGCCTCGTAGGCGGCTTCCACGCCTCTGGTGTTCATGACCTCGATACGCTCGCGCAGCTTGGCGAGGAGGTCGGGATCGCGGGAGAGCCACGGGGCGGTCTCCGCGATGACGAGGCCTGCGGCGGCATCGGGATGTTCGAGGCCGAAGGTGGTGGCGATGGGGCCGCCAGCGGAGGTGCCCCAGACGAAGGCGCGCTCGTGGCCGAGATGCTTGAGCAGGCCTCGGATGTCCGAGGCGAAGAGGGACATGGTGTGGGGGACATCCGGGAAGCCGGAGCGTCCGGAGGAGCGACGGTCCGGGAGGATGACCTGGAAGTGCTTCGCGAAGCGCTCGACCCAGGGCGCGACGTTCCCGCCCGCGCCGGTGCCGAGGCCGCCGAACCCGCCGTGAGCGAAGACGAGCGGGAAGCCGCTGCCGTAGGTCTCGTAGTAGATCTCGGTGCCGTTGATCGGTGTCACTGGCATGGCGTGTGTCCTCCCGCGCAGCATCGAGTGTCGCTCGCAGGGATTATCCGCGCTCCGGCAAGGCGGCAGCCTGTGGACAGCGCGGCGAAGATGAGGCAATGAACGAGCCCTCCGAAGTGTCTCTCCCTGCGGGGGTGATCGATGCCCTGCGGGCCGCGTTGCCCTCGGCGGCACCGTCCCGCGCCACGATTGCGGGGCGCGGGTGGGACGTCATCGCGTGGCGGGTGCCAGCGTCGGGCGGGGACTGGCTGGTGCGCGTGCCTCGGGTGGCGGATGCGATGCCGACGGTGGAGGCGCAGTACCGGCTGGGGGTGGCGCTGGAGGGATCGGCGTTGCCGCTGCCGCGCGAGCCTCGGCTGCTGCGCGGTGCCGACGGGCGCGTCGTGGCGGGGTTGTATCGATACGTCGACGGCGAGACCGCGCACGTGTCCGGGCGGGCGGCGCGGGCGCGGTTGGCTACCTCGATTGCGGCGTTCCTCTCGACGCTGCACGCGATCGATCCCGAGCTCGGGGTACGGTGCGGTGCGACCCCGACGGTGCTCTGGCGCGACGCGTACGCACCGATGATCGAGCGGTGCGCCCCCGCGCTACCGCCGAAAACGGGGGCGTGGGTGCGGGCGATCGGGACACGCCTCGAACAGGCGTCGCGGACGATGCCCCCGCTGACGCTGGTGCACGCCGACCTGAAGCCCGCGCACGTTCTGGTGGACGGCAACCAGCGGATCGTCGCCGTCCTCGACTTCGAGGGGGCGCAGGTCACGGACCCGGCGCGTGACTTCTCACGGCTGATCCAGAACTGGGACATGCCGTTCGCCTCGTTGGTGCTGCGCGAGTACCTCGGCGCGGTGGACGAGGGGTTCATGGTGCGCGCGGAGTGCTACCGGGAATTCGACGCGCTGGAAGGGTTGGACCTCGCGCTGCGGCGGGACTGGCCGGACTGGCTCGCGCGGTCGCGGCGCGCCCTCGGTCTGCGGGCGGCAGCGGCAGCGCGGCGGGGGTAGACCGGAATCCGAGCCGGCTCCTTACCGGTTGTTTACCATTTCGGTAGGCCGGACATCCCTGCCCACCTCAACGCTGGAGGCACCGCCTCGTTCTTTCCCACAACAGCGGGGTGAACGAGGGCGAGGTGCCCCCATGGCGGACTCGACGACGACCTCTCGACGCACGTTCTTGCGCCGCACGGCGACCATCGCGGGCGCAGCCGCCCTCGGATGCGTGCTCGGCTGGCCCGAGTCGGCGAGCGCCGCCGAAAACGAGGAAGCGGGTCCGGCGTGGGTGACCGGGCGGTCTGAGCGGATGCTCCTGCCGGAGACGCCGTGGCAGAGCCTCCTGACCGTCACTCGCGGCCAGAAGCCCGGACCGACCGTGTTCATCCTCGGCGGGGTGCACGGAGACGAGCCGGGAGCCCGCATCGCAGCGGAGGAGATCGCGCGGTGGATGCCGGCCGCCGGCACGCTGATCGTGCTGCCTCGGGCGAACGAACTCGCGATCCAGGCCGACGTCCGGACGCTGCCGGAGTTGGGTGACCTGAACCGGCTCTACCCGGGCAACGCGACGGGACTCCCGATGGCGCGCATGGCGGCCGCAATCATCGACGTCGCACGCGAGTTCAAAGCCGCGACTGTCTACGACATGCACGAGTCCTGGGGCTTCTTCACGGAGCGCCCTCGAAATGGCAACG
>SCVR01000102.1 GCA_004296805.1 Dehalococcoidia bacterium | reverse complement strand
CGAGACCCTCGAGCAACGCGACATCTTGCTGACGCTTGGGGTGGACCAGATCCAGGGCTACTTCTTCGCGTGCCCCATGCCCGGGGAGGAAATCGCCGCCTTCATCACCGCCCAACGCGACCGGGCAGCCCGGAACGTCCGACCAACGAGCGGCGCACTGGATGACGGATTACGAGGCGCGCGTGCGCCCTCCGGCGACGGACCGGTCGCTGCGTAAGACATAGCCGACGTCGATACCCACGCCGACTCCGAGGTGAGCGCCACCTCAACCCGATGGCTGTCGTGCATTGGTCGAAGCCTGATGCTCCCCCTAGGGCGTTGCGTCTTCGACGGCGACGATGCCCTGGGAGGTCACGGCCTCCCAGATCGATTCGGCGACGAACGGCCCGGGCGCGATCGCACGGTCACCGCTCGCGAGCAGCGACATCACAACGCACCACACCGCGAACCCGGTGAGGTTCGCCGCCAGCACCCCTCGACCGGTGCGCCCTGCAACCCGCGCCAGCGCGGCCTGCGTTGCCGCCATCCACCCGCCGATCGCAAGGATCCCGACGCCGAATGAGACGAACGGGATCGCCATCCCCAGTGCGAGGAACAGCGGCCAGCACGCCAGCCCTGCCTCGCGCAGCAGCCGGTCGACGGGGACCATCGTCCGCCCGAGGCGTTGGGCGACCGCGATTGCGACGACGAGCCACGCGATCCAGAGCGCGAACGAGAACGGCACGCCCACGGTCAGAGTCTTCGTCAGCGTTGAGCGCGGATCGCCGAGGCCGGAGGTCAGCCACCACAGCCAACCGCCGAGGGCGAGCGCGACCATCGCAGCCAGTGCGAAGACGAGCGCGAACGGCATCGGCACCAGGGCGTCCAGGTCGACGATCCGTCGACGGCGTCGTGCCGGGACGGAGGGCGCGACGAGGCTGGCCTCTGCGGGGGCGGGCGGTGCCGGCTCGGCGGCGTCAGATCCGGGGTAGCGCATGCGGCCTTCCTCCTACGAGGTGGCCGGGGAGTGCGCCGATTGTACCCAGATGTTGGGCCGGTGCGACTACAGCGGCTCGCGCGACGGGATCCCGGCACGCCTCGGATATCGCCCGTCGAGGCGACCCGTCCGTCCGACCACGATGACACGTTGTGGCGGAAGGCCCTCGGGCAGTGGGAGGTCGATGGTATCTCGCACGTCGCCACCCAGCGCTGCGAGCGCCGCCACCGAGGCGGCAAGTTCCTCATCGGCGCGGCTCCCCTTCGGTGCGACGAGCAGGCCACCGTCTTTGAGCAGGGGCAGGGCGTACTCGATCAGTACCGGTAACGGGGCAAGCGCGCGCGCCGTGACAAGGTCGAAGGTGGCACGCAGCATCGGCCCGCGTCCGGCATCCTCGGCACGCGCCTGGACGACCTTGGCGTGGGGCAGCTCCAGGGCGGCGACGACGGTGCGCAGGAACTCAGCACGCCGGCCGTGCGACTCCACCAGCACGAGGTCCAGCCCCGGTTCCGCGATGGCCATTGGGATCCCCGGGAAACCCCCACCGGAGCCGAGATCCGCGATCCGGGCGGTACTCCCTCGTTCGACGATGGCCGCTGTGCGCAGTGCCGCGAGGAGTGACAGCGACTCCGCGAAGTGCCGCCGCTGGATCTCCTCCGGGTCGGTGAGGCTCGTGATCCCCGCACGCTCGTTCCACTCCAAGACGAGGTCGAGGTAGCGCGCGAATCGCTCCCGCGCTCGCCGGTCGAGGTCGACTCCGAGCCGTTCCGCCTCGGTCAGCAGGGGGGCGAGTGGGTCGATGGTCATGCGGTGGCCTCCCGGTGCTGGCAAGGTCTGCGTGGGCCGCTCACGCGGCTGGATGCCATAACGCGTTGACAGGCCATCCTCGCCATCTTCTAGACTCTAGGCACGAGGTTCCAGCCGTCGTGCTGGAGGCAGTCGCATTCCCGAGCGCGACGCCCGCGGCCCGAACCGACCATTGGCACCCGCCACCCGCCCGCCTGGGCGAGCTGGGTGAGCGCGAGCGGAGACCCCCGTGGCAGAGAGCGTGACGGCGTCTGAGGCCCTGGAGCACTTTGCTGGCTCGCTGGCGAACGAACCTGAGAAGGCCGAGACCGAACTCCCCGCGGTCCGTGACTTCGTGGGTTGGTTCGGCGTGGGTCGTCCCATGACGGAGCTCCGTGGCGGCGATGTCTCCACGTATGTGAAGTCCCGTGTGGACGGGTCGCTGGGCGACATCGAGCCCCTCCGCGCCTTCCTCGCCTACTGCTCACGCCTCGCTTTCACGCCTGAAAACCTCGTGCCTGCCCTCGGTGTCGGCCCGCAGGCCGGCGGCGCGCGCGGCGGCCACGGCGCGAACGCCGAACTCGGCGGCGCGGCCTTTTACGTCACCCTCGACGGCCTCCGCCACATTGAGGAACAACTGGCGGCGGAGAAGGCCAAACGGCCGATGATCGCCCAGAAGCTCCACGACGCGATGGCGGACAAGGACTTCCGGGAAAACGCACCGCTCGACGCCGCACGGGATGAACAGGGCCAACTCGAGGCGCGCATCCGCGACCTCGAGTCGCGGTTGCGCAACGCGGTCATCATCGACGAGCAGGCGAAGGGCGGCCTCGCGAACGTCGGTTCGGTCGTGAAGTTGATCAACCTCGCGACGAACCGCGAGCAAACGTTCACCCTGGTCAGCGCCACCGAGGTCGACCCGGCGTTGGGGAAGATTTCGATCCAGTCGCCCGTCGGCGTCGCTGTGATGAACCGCGGGACGGGCGACGAAGTGACCGTGAATGCCCCATCGGGCCCGGTGCTCTTCCGCATCCTCGATATCCAGGGTTAGTCGCCAAAGCACCCGCGAGCCTCAGAGGGGGTTCGCGGGTATCCTCGAAAGATGACGGAACGATCCGCATCTCAGGTGATCGAGGCTCGCGGCCTCGTCAAGCGCTACGGCGCCATCACCGCACTCTCTGGCGTCTCGGCACAGGTGCAGCGCGGTGAAATCTTCGGCATCCTCGGCCCCAACGGTGCCGGCAAGACCACGCTGGTCGAGATCCTCGAGGGCCTGACGTCACCCACCGAAGGCACCGCGCGTGTGCTGGGCATTGAGGTCACCGAGGATCCCGTGGCGGTGAAGTCGCGCATCGGCGTGCAACTGCAGGCGTCCTCCTATCACCAGTATCTGACCCTCCGCGAGATCCTCGATCTCTTCGGTTCGTTCTACCCGAAGCACGTCCCCGCGATGGACCTGCTGGAGCGTGTCCACCTGGCGGATCGGGCGGGTGCTCGCATTAAGACGCTCTCCGGCGGCATGAAGCAGCGCTTCAGCATCGTCGCGGCGCTCGTGAACGAACCCGAACTCGTCTTCTTCGATGAGCCGACCGCAGGCCTCGACCCGGACGCGCGCCTCGACCTCTGGGACATCGTCCGGGACGTCCGCGAGGCCGGAGCGACCGTGGTCATCACGACGCACTACATGGAGGAGGCCCAGGCCCTGTGTGACCGCGTTGCGTTCATGAACGCGGGCCAGATCGTGGGCCTCGACACCCCCGCAGGCCTCATCCGTTCGCTGCACGCGCCGTACCGCGTGGCCGTGACGAGCGTCACACCGCTGCCGGAGGCCGCGGTCCGCGCGCTCCCCGGTGCCGAGGAGATCGAACTGTCGCTCAGCGCGGACGGACACGTGGTACGGCTCCGCGCGCAGGATGCGCCTGCGGTTACCGCAGCGCTTACCACGCTCGCCGCCCGCGAGGGGGCACGGCTCGTAGATCTCGCCGTGCAACCGGCGTCGCTGGAGGACGTGTTCCTGAACGTCACGGGACGGAAGTTGAGCGGATGACGCGGATCCTCTTCTCCTCGTCGCTGAAGATGCTCACCCGGGACCGACAGGCGCTCTTCTGGGCGCTGATCTTCCCGCTGATCTTCCTCGGGGTGTTCCGCCTGTTCTCGGGCGACGCCGCCGGAGCCACACGCCTCATCGTCTCCGTGGACGCCACGAGCGAGCGTGGCCGCACACTCGTCGATGCACTGAGCCAGGTGGGCTTCCTTGAGGTCGACGTGCGGCCGGGACTGGACGAGGACTCAGCGCGTGCCTTGGTCATCGATGACGAGGGCGATGCGGCGCTCGTCGTCGATCCTGCCGCGCCGAACGCCCCAGCCAACGCCGTCCTGCTCGTCGGTGTACGCGACCCGATCGGGCGCCAGATCACCTCGGCCGCGATCGCCTCAGTAGTGGACCGCGTCAACCTATCGCTGACGAAAGTGCCGCTCCCCATCTCGATGACGACGCGGCCCGTCCAGGAGAAGACCACCTCGTTCTTCCAGTTCGTCGCGCCAGGCATCCTCGGCATGGGGCTCATGACATTCGCCACGATCAGCCTCGCTGGTTCGCTCTCCCGCTATCGCGAGGAGGGTGTGCTGCGCCGAATCCGCGCGACGCCGCTCGCACCGTGGCGCTTCTTCAGCAGCGTGCTCGCGGCGCACCTCGTGATCACGGGCGTGCAGATCGTCTTCCTGACGTTCATCGCGCAGATGCTGGGGGCGGACCTCTTCAGCGGCGGCATCTGGGCGCCACTGATCGCGCTGCTGGGGACAGTGTCGTTCCTCAATATCGGCGTGATCATCGCCGGCCGTGTCCGTGGACGTGGTGCCGTTGAAGGTGCGGCGAACGCCGTGACCCTCCCGATGATGTTCCTGTCGGGCTCGTTCTTCCCCGTTGCCTCGCTGCCGCCGGTGATGCAGGCGGTCGTGAAGGTCCTCCCGCTGACGCACATGCTGAACGCACTGCGCGGCGTCACCATCGAGGGTGAATCGATCTCGGAGCAGTGGCCCGCGCTGTTGGTCCTGTTGGCGTGGGCCGTGGGTTCGTTCGCCGTCGCCCGCGTCGCGTTCCGCTTCCAGGACGACTAGGCCTCCGGTCGCCTCGGGCCGCTACCCGAGGATCATCCGATCCGCGACCATCGCCGCGAACAGGGCAGCGAGGTACAGCGTCGAGTACCGGAACATCGCCTGCGTACCCTCGAGGCCCTGGCCGCGCACGATGCGCCACGCCGTCGCGACAAACCCCAGTCCTCCGAGCGTCGCGACCGTCAGGTAGATCGTGCCCATCATCGCGACCGCACCGAAGATCAGCGTGATCGCCAGTGTCAGGACGCTGTAGAGAAGTGTCTGTCGCTTGGTCTCCCGTTCGCCGAGCACCACGGGCATCATCGGCACGTTCACCGCTCGATAATCCTCGGCGAGGCCGAGGGCGAGGGCCCAGAAGTGTGGTGGCTGCCAGAAGAAGACGATAGCGAAGAGCAACGCGCCCTCGATCGTGATCGAGTTCGTGATCGCCGCCCACCCGATCAGAGGCGGCAAGGCGCCAGCGATCCCACCGACCACGGTGTTCTGCACGGTGCGACGCTTCAGGTACATCGAGTAGACGAACACATAGAACGCGAACGCGCCGACGGCCAGGGCGGCGGCCCACGCGTTGACGGTCAGCAGCAACCAGGGCCCGGCTGCGAGGCCGAGCACCCAGCCGAAGATCGCCGCGTTCCGTGCGGGGACGCGTCCGCTGGGGATCGGGCGGTTCCGCGTCCGCTTCATCTGCCCGTCAATGTCCCGGTCGATGTACATGTTCACGGCGCCAGACCCGCCCGCAGCCAAGACGCCACCGAAGAGCGTGGAGAGCACGAGTCCCCAGCCCGGCCACCCGTCGTACGCCAGCACCATCGCCGGCAGCGTGGTGATCAGCAGCAGCAGCATGATCGAGGGCTTCGTCAGGACAAAGTAGTCGCGCAGCACCTGGCGCCACGCGTGGGCTGCCGGCGTCACCCCCGCCGGACGCCCGAGGGCACTCACGGCGTCCCGCCTCGTAGCGCCGTCGATGGCTCGGCCTCCTCAAGGCGCTCTTCGAGGCGCTCGACCTCGCGGGTCAGCGTGCGGATGCGCGCCTGTAGGAGAAGGAGGTAGACGAAGAGGCCGGCCCAGAAGACGGCGAACCCGGCGAAGAGGTAGCCCAGTTGTCCGTCCATCACGCCTCCTCGCGGCGGTCGACTGCGGCGCGCAGGCCCAGCAGCCGCTGCCCCAACCGCTCGGTGTCCGTGCGCAGTGCGATCAACCAGATCGCGAGCAGGTAAATGGCGAGTGTCGAGATGAGCAGGACCAACAGCATCGAGTCGGGCAACTGTGGGTCGAGCCGCGCGACGATCGGCTGTGGATGCAGCGTCCGCCACCAGCGCACCGACATCACGATGAGCGGCACGTCCAGGAACCCCACAATTGCGTACACCGCGGAGTATCGCGCCGCCTGCTCATCGCTGGGGTCAGATACCGCGCGGGCGAGCAAGTAGGCCGCATACACAAGAAACAGCACGAGTGTCGAGGTCAGGCGCGCATCCCACTGCCAGTACACGCCCCAGGTCGGCTTGCCCCAGAGCATCCCCGTCACCAGGGCAAAGCCGGTGAACAGCACGCCGACGCTCGCTGCGCCGCGTGCGACTGCGTCCCAGCGCATGTCGCGCTTCCAGAGGACGAGGATCGAGGCGACGAACACGACGCCAAACGCGAGGTACATCGCCTGCGCGCTCGGGACGTGGATGTACATCAGCCGCTGCACGTCACCCTCGACCAGTTCACGAGGCGCGGCGACCACAGCGCCGACCAGCATCGCGAGGATCCCCGCGCCGACGAGGGGTGGCAGGACGACCCAGCGCAGCCCGTAGGCACGGGTAATCGCGTTCATCGTTCGACCGCCATCGGGAAGAGCAGCGCAGCCACGAGGGCGCTCCACACCGCGAAGACGCCCAGGAGCAACATCCACGGCGCGTCACCGCCGAACAGACCGAGCGACTCCCCGGTGGCACGCACAGCGGCGATCAGCATGGGGACGAGGAGCGGGAGGGCCATCACCGGCAGCAGGACGGCCCGAATCCGAGGCCCGCTTCCCAGCGTCCCCAGCAGCGTGGTCAATGAGACGTACCCGGCCGTCCCCAGCATCACGATCGCCACCAGTTCAGGGGTCAGGAGCGGTTCATCGAACAGGATAGTCGCGGCGATCAGCAGGGCAAACTCGATCACCACCAGGGCGATGAAGTTGCACAGCAACTTCCCGACGAACACGACAGTGGGGCTCACGGGCGCCAGCAGCAGCGCGTCGAAGGTTCCCTCCTCGGCCTCGCTCTGGAATCCAGCGCCCGAGGCGAATACACCGGCGAAGAGGAAGGTCGTCCAGAGGACGCCCGGGAGCAGTGGTCGGACGTCGGTCGTGGCGAGGTCAAACGCGAATGAGTACGTGAGTACCGAGATCGCCGCGAATGCGCCCGCCGTCAGCCAGCCCGCACGGTCGCGCCAGGCGAGGCGGAGGTCTTTCGCCAGTACGGCGAGCGTCGCGTTCACACGCGCACCTCCGAGGGCCGCGGGGCGGCTGCGCTCACCGTGTCCTCCGCGACGCGGCCTCGATCCAGGCGCACGAGGCCGTCCGCCCACGCCTCGATCCGGTCGACCCGATGGGTTGCTGCCAGCACGGTGACGCCCGGCGCGCGCAGCATCAGCTCGTCCAACAGGGCGATCCCATCGGGGTCGAGTCCGGTCTCAGGCTCATCGACGAGCAACACGGTCGGCTGGTGGATCAGCGCTCGCGCGATCGCGAGCCGCTGGTGCGTCCCTCGCGAGAGCACTGCTGTCGGCTCGTGCCGCCGGCGCCATAACCCGAGGCGCCTCAGCAATTCCTCGATGCGCGCGCCAGAGTCCTCGACGCCGTAGAGCCGTGCGAAGAACTCGAGGTTCTCGAGCGGTGTGAACGCCTCGTACAGCATGGGGCTGTGACGCAACACGCCCAGCGAGCGCCGGAGCGCCGCGCTCCGGCCCGCGAGTGGGTGACCCTCGACCCAGGCCTCACCAGTGGTCGGTTGGACGAGGGTGGAGAGCAGTGAGAGCAGGGTCGTCTTGCCAGCGCCGTTCGATCCGACGAGCGCAACCTTCCGTCCAGCTGGGATCCGGAACGTGACCTCGCGGACGACATCGACGCCGGAGTAGCGTCGCGTCAACGCGCTGGCCTCGATGGCGATCGACTCGCTCACGCGGCGAGCGGCCGCCGCCGCCACAAGAACACTCCGGCCGCGGCGACCGAAGCCAGCACCGCCCCGGCGGCAATCGAGACCCCCGGTTGCTCGGTCAGCGGATGGTGCTGGAGCGCCCCCGCAACCCCGTCGATGTCGACCAGCAGCGACTGACCAGCCTCGATGCGGCTTGGGGTCCGCACGATGTACAGCACGGTGCGGGCATCGTCTCTGAGCACCTGGTCGTCCACCTGTTCCGCCGGGGCGACCGGTCGGACCTTCCGCGCGAACTCGCGCGGCACCCGCGCGACCACAGACTGCGCCGGGATCGGCACCGTCACCCGCAACCGATACCGGTCCTGTGCGGGATCGTACTTCACGAGGTAGGACGTGATGATCGAGCTTGCCTCTCCCGGGCGGATCGGCGTCGTCAGCGCGAGCACGCCGTTCGCGAACGTGCCGCGGCTGTCCTCATCCGATGCGTCCGTGGTGCCCTCGGGCGCGGGCAACCGAAGCGTGACACCGGAGGCACCACCGGTGTAGACGCGGTCACCGGTCACGCTGACGACGTCTTCACGCAGCACGCCCATCTCACCCTTCGCGCGGTCGAGGCCCACGACAGTCACGATCGTCTGGATGAGCGACACCACGTCCGCTCGGTCAGTCGTGGCGTAGATCGCAAAGTCCCGCGTGGCTGCCTTCTCGGTCGCAGTGAACCGCACCGGGTCTCCGAAGTACTCCACACGCTGATAGGTCAGCCGAGGCACGTACGTGCGTGCACCGGTGGCTGGAACACGCGCCTCATACGTCCCGTTCGTCACTGGTGCCTTGACTGTCGAGGTCACTTGCGACGCTTCGAGGACGATCAGTTCGACCTCGACCGCGCCCTCGAGGACGGTGCCTGCGCTCACCATCGTGACCTTCCCGCGTACTACGCCCTCGTCAGGGGTCTGGGCAAGGGCAGAGGACGCCATCAGCACGGAAGCGGCGGCCAGGATCACCGCGGCTACGACGGCGGTCGCGACCCTCACGGGCGGCCTCCGGCATCGTCAAGTGCGCGCAGCGCCTCGGTCACCTCGCGGAGGCGCGGTCCGAGTGCCCGCCGGCCGTCGACCCGGTCTTCTGCACTGATCCGCCCGGCGGACGCGTCCTCATCGAGTTCACGGAGGGCCAGCAGCAAGGCCTCGCGCTCGCCCGCCAGTTCACCGCCTTCGCTCTCTGGCGATGCGCCGAGTGCATCGCCGCGGCGCGGCCAGGCGATGAACGTCGTGGCACCGAGCGCGAAGAGAGCGAGGATGGCCCACTCCATCAGGCGCGTCCCCTGGGCGTGGCGTCGGTACCGTCGTCGTTCGCGATCTGCGCATCGAGCCATGCATCGTCGACGGTGGGAGTGGAAGATGTCGGGGTGGGGCGTGCTCGTCGCGCGCTCAGCAGGAACCACCCGCCGGCCGTGCCCACGAGTAGCAGCGAGCCTCCAACCCACCCAAACAGCACGAGGTTGAACCCCTTCCGGGGTAGGTCGGCGCGAACGCGTTCCCCGTAGCGCTGCTCGAAGTACAGGATGATGTCGTCCGCGCTCGATCCGGCCGCCAGGCGTTCGCGGATGATCCGCTTCATGTCCGCGCAAATCGCCGTCGCGCACACGTCGAGGCGTTCGTTGGTGCAGATAGGGCACAGTAGCTGCCGCTCGATCGCTTGCGCTTGCGCCTCGATCCGTGGGTCCGCAGCCGGCGGTACCTGGGCGGTCGCGTGCGAAGCGCTGCCGGCAAGGGCGGCCACAGCCACCAGACCGACGATGGCGCTGAGGATGCATTTCATACGGGTTCCGCGCTCGCAGCGACGGGTTCAGTAACCGTCGCGCGCCGACGCGCCCTCGACGGCCCGTAAGCGAGGAGCCCGCCGGCGATGTAGATGCCGCCACCGATCCACAGCCACATGATCAATGGGTTCACAAACGCATGGACCTCGGCTAGCCCGTCCTTGTTCCATCCCTGCACGAACAGGTAGAGGTCACGTGTCAGGCTCTCATCGAGCGCGACAATGCCCGTCGGCTGTTCCGGGAAGTTCGAGAAGAAGCGGCGTCCGGGCCGCATGAGCGCGACCTCGCGCCCGTCTTTCGTCACTCGGATGTCCGCGTACACCTCAAGTTCGATGCCGTTGACCTTCGGCTCACGTGACGTCAGACGTTCATAAGTGAAGGTGTACCCCCGCGCCTGGAACGACTCGCCGGGTGCGAGGACCGCGCGCTCCTGTGCGCGATAGATCGTCGACCCCACGACCGCCACGGCCATCACGGCCACGCCGATGTGCACGAGGTACCCGCCGTACCGCCTGGAGTCACGCCCGAACAGCGAGGGCAATGCGCCCACCGGCGAAGTCCCCCGCTCTCGACCGAGGGCTCGTGCACCGGCTGCGAACTCGCGCGCGCTCACGAGGACGACGCTGGCGGCCGCGCTGGTAGCGAGCAGCGCGCGGATATCTCGCATGCCGAGGAGGAACAACGTTGCGCCAGTCACCGCCGTCGCCGCGACGATCGGGCCCCCTCGCCTCCGGAGCATCGCGGGGGCGCCTCGACGCCACGGCAGCAGTGTCCCGAGCGCAGTCAAGGCGAGCATCGCGATCAGGAGGGGAGCCATCACCTCGTTGAAGAAGGGGGGACCCACGGTGATGCGCGCACCGCGTACGAGCTCAGAGAACACGGGGAACAGCGTGCCACCGAGGATCACGAGGGCCATCGCGATCATCAGGTAGGAGTTCAGGATTAGCCCGGTCTCACGTGAAGCCAGCGAGTCGATTTCGCTGACGGCCTGCAGTCGTGGGAGTCGCCAGACGATGAGCACAAGGCTCGTCACGATCGTTACGGCGAGTAGGCCGAGGAAGTACGGACCTACTTCGGACTGGGCGAACGAGTGCACCGAGGCGACAAGTCCGGAGCGCACGTTGAACGTCCCGAAGACCGCGAGGCAGAACGCGGCCAACACGAGGATCACGTTCCAGGTCTTCAACATCCCCCGGCGCTCTTGCACGATCAGGGCATGCAGGAACGCGATCATCGGGAGCAGCGGGAGGATCGCGGAGTTCTCCACCGGGTCCCAGCCCCAGTACCCGCCCCAACCCAGCACCGTGTATGCCCACCAGCCGCCGAGGAAGTTCCCGATGCTCAACACGAGGAATGAGGTCAGCGCCCAACCTCGGGCATGCCGTACCCACGCCCCGTCGATTCGTCCAGACAGCAACGCGGCGGCGCCGAGCGTGAAGGGGATCACCGTGGAGACGAGTCCAGAGAGGAGGAATGGTGGATGGATCAGCATGCCCGGGTCGACGAGGAGTGGGTTCAGCCCCTGCCCGTCCACGGGTGTCACCGGACTCACTCTGAACGGTGAGGCGAAGAACACGAGCGCGAACAGGAAGGCGGCGATGACGAAGCCCATGGTGGCGACCGCGTGCGGCGCCCCCCACGAGATCCGGGGCACCGTGATGACGACGAACGCCGCCATGAATAGCGACATCGACCACGTCCAGAACAACAGGGAGCCGGGCTGCCCGCTGTATAGCGAGGCCCACTTCATCGGCGTCTGCATCTGGGTGGAGGACACCGAGGCCACATGCGCGATCGAGAAGTCGTTGGCGAGGAGGGCGTAGCCCAGGGTGGCCGTGGCCGTCGTCGTGAGGAACGCGACCGCGAGGATCGCGCGTCGCCCTGCCATCATCAGCGCTCGATGTTGCAGCCGGTGACCGGCGATCGACGCGACAGCCGCGAAGAGGGAAGCC
>SCVR01000101.1 GCA_004296805.1 Dehalococcoidia bacterium | reverse complement strand
GGCGCATCGGGTCGCTGTCGCCTCGGTACTACGGGGCGAGTCGGGCAGAAGATGGGCCGCAGTTGCTGTCGTGGTGCCGCGAGGACGTCGTGGACTGGGAGGGGAAGTTTCGGACGCCGCTGGAAGGGTTCACCTCGACCCCTCGCCCGTTAGACGGCGTGCCGCCGTTCGTGTGGCACGGTTCGATACGCAGCCCTGAGATCGCAGAGCAGGCGGCGTTCTATGGAGACGGGTTCTTCCACAACAACATCTTCTGGCCGATGCGGCATGTGCAGGAGATGGTGACGTACTACCGCGAGCGGTACGAGCGGTGGGGACACGGGAAGGCGCATCAGGCGATCGTGGGCCTCGGCGGCCAGGTGTTCGTGCGGCCGAACTCCCAGGACGCGGTGCGGGAGTTCCGTCCGTACTTCGACCACGCTCCGGTGTACGGGGGCGGGCCGTCGCTGGAGGAGTTCAGCGCGTCGACGCCATTGACGGTGGGGAGTCCTCAACAGGTGATCGAGCGGTATGCGTCGATGCGTGAGTCGGTGGGGGACTACCAGCGGCAGTTGTTCCTCGTGGACCACGCCGGGTTGCCACTGGAGGTGGTGCTGGAGCAGATCGAGATCCTGGGGACGGAGATTGTGCCGGCGCTGCGTCGGGAGATGGCGGTGGGGCGTCCCTCGGATGTGCCGGACGCGCCGACGCACGAGGCGCTCGTGGCGGCCGGGGCGTCGATCGGTGGTGAGCCTCGCGATGAGGCCTAGGGTCGGAGAGCAGCGCGCTGGAGGCGGGCGGCGGCAACGATGGAGCGCCCGAGGTAGGGGACGCCCTGCTTGATGGGCGCGGTGTTTATCCACTCGCGCGGAGTGTGCGCCTCGCCGCCGGTGGTGACGCCGATGCAGGTGGTGGCGAAGCCAGCGCCGAGCGCGGCATTCGCGTCCGTCGAGCCAGCGTAGAACTCCGGCTCGGGGAGCCCAATCGCCTTGCGGACGCCGAGGACCGCCTGCACCAGTGCCGACTCCATCGGGACGCTGCCGCCGGGCCTCGCACCGATGCGCTTGAACTTCACCTCGGCCTCGTCGCCGACGGCGGCGCGCATCGCGATCCGGACGTCGCGCAGGAGCACATCAACATTCGCGGGCTCAACGGAGCGGATGTCCAGTTCGAACGCGGCGTCCGGGGCGATCGTGTTCACGCTGCGCCCACCGCGAATGACGCCGACGTTCATGGTCGTCTTCGGGGTCGCCGCCGGATCGGGCATCAGCGGTTCGAGGGCGACGATGGCGCGGGCGAGCAGGGCGATCGCGTTCTTGCGTCCGTAGGCGCTCCAGGAGTGGCCGCCATCCGTCTCGATACTCACCTCATAGCGGAGCGAGGCGACAGCCTGCATCTGGACGCGGTTCAGGGCGTGTCCCTCGATGGCGATCATCGCATCGAAATCTCCCGCGTAGTCCTTCACCAACCGGCGCGCACCTCGGAGGTCACCGCGGCCTTCCTCGCCGACGTTGGCAGCGAAGATGATGTCGCCGACGCCCGTGACCTTCGTTGCCTGCATCGCCTGGGCGACGCCGAGCATCGCTGCCACCCCAAGGCTGTTGTCGCCGACGCCTCGGCCGGTGAGTACGCCTCGGCTGCGGACGACGGGGGTCGCCGCGTCCGGAAAGACCGTGTCCAGGTGCGCGCAGAGCAGCAGGCGTGCACGCCCCGCCTGTCCCTTCCGGACCGCGACGACATTCGAGAGCCCATCGATCTCGAGATGCGACCAACCACCGATGGCCTCCAACCGCTGGTAGACGTGACGGGCACGGGTACGCTCGCGGAACGTGGGTGCCGGGATCTCGGTGATCGTGATCGTCTCAGCGATCACGCCGGGCACGGCTCGATCAAGGGCGCGTTCGTAGGCCGTAGGCATCGGCGGGCTCCCATCACGCTTGCGATTCGCCCGCATACTATCCGCACGGCCAACCAGTCGCGCCCTCAGATTGGACGGGCCGGCGGCCTCGGAAGGCGGACGCCGATGACGTTCACGCTGGACGACTTCGTACACGTCGAGGTGTCAGAGCAGCCCTCGTACGACTCCACGGGGGCACGCGTGGCGTTCCGGTCGAACCGCTCCGGTGTGTCGCAGGCATGGCTCGTCTCCGCCTCGGGTGGTGAGCCACAGGCGCTCACGGACACGGGCGGGGTGATCTACCAGGTCGCGTTCCGGCCGGGCCACGACCAGTTGCTGTATGTCGCGGACGACGGCGGCGACGAGCAGTACCAGTTGCACCTGCTCGATCTCGGCAGCAATACCAGCCGTGCGCTCGCCTCGATGCCGCATGTGATCCACAACTTCGGCGCGTGGTCCGCAGACGGGCGGCTGCTCTCATACGGATCGAACCGGCGTGACCGAGCGTTCTTCGACATCTACGTGCTCGACGTGGAGAGCGGCACGGAGCGTCTGGTGTTCCAGCAAGACGGGATGAACGCGGCAGTCGCGTTCTCAGCGGATGGGAAGTCGCTGCTCATCACCCGACCCAACCTGGAAGTGCCTGCCGATTCCACTTTGTGGTTGCTGGACCTCGACGGCCGCGAGGCACCTCGACTGCTGACCGAGCACGATGACCTCTCGGAGTGGACCGACGCGTACTTCCATACCGGTGGTGCAGTCCTCGTGCTGTCAGACGATGGGCGGGAGTTCACTGGCCTGCAGCGGATCGACCTCGACACGCTCGAACGCGAGTTCTTGCTGACGCCCGAGTGGGGGCTGGAGGCGCTCGCACTCACGCCGGACGGGAGCCGCCTCGCCGTCGTGGTGAACGAGGCCGGCTACGGACGGATCGAGGCATACGAGGTGACGGCTGAGGCACGCCTCGGGCGGCGGCTCACGATCGATCAGCCGTCTGGAGGCGTGGCGAGCACGCTAGCGTGGCGGCCGGACGGGCGTTCGCTCGCGTTCACGTTCGAGGGGCCTCGGAATGTCCCGGACGTGTGGGTGGCGGATACCGACGCCGGAGGGGTCGCGCGTCTGACGTCCAGCCGGACGCAGGGGCTGCCGCTGGAGTCGTTGCCAGAGCCTCGACTGGTCCACTACACGAGTTTCGATGGGCGGGAGATCCCCGCGTATTACTACGTACCGAGTGACACACCGAGGGACGGGTCGATCGGGTGCGTAGTGCTGGTGCATGGCGGGCCGGAGATGCAGAGCCGTCCGGCGCTGTGGGGGCGATACCCAGGGCCGCACTATCTCCTCGCACGCGGTGACGTGGCACTGCTGGTGCCGAACGTGCGGGGGTCCTCAGGCTATGGCAAGGAGTACAGCCACGCGGACGACGTGGAGAAGCGCATGGATTCCGTACGCGACCTGCTGGCGGCGACGGACTGGCTTGCCGCTTCAGGCGAGGTGGACCCGCAGCGGATCGCGGTGATGGGCGGCTCGTACGGCGGGTTCATGGTACTCGCGGCGATCACGGAGGCACCGGAACGGTGGGCGGCAGCCATCGACCTCTACGGGATCGCGAACTTCGAGACGTTCCTGACGCACACCGGGGCGTGGCGTCGGAAGCATCGGTCACGCGAGTACGGTGAGGACCCGGAGTTCCTGCGGTCGATCTCGCCGATCCACAAGGCGCACCTGATCCGTACGCCGCTGCTGGTGTTCCAGGGCGACCACGACGTACGGGTGCCGCCAGAGGAGTCCGAGCAGATCGTGGAGACGGTCCGTCGCAGCGAGGGCATTGTGGAGTATGTGGTGTACCCCGAGGAGGGCCACGGATTTCAGAAGTTGCCGCACCGGATGGACCTCGCGAAACGTGTGGTCGACTTCGTCGGCGAGCATCTTCACCCGAGTGGTACCGCACGCGTGGACCGCTGACGGAAGGTCGCCGCAGCCTCGGCGACATCGACCACCTCTCGCGTATGTCGCCACACCGCGTTACGCGGCGCAGCCGAACGTCAGCCGATAGCGGCTTTGGCGCGGAATGCGGCGATCTGGTCGGGGGTGTAGCCGGCGGCGGTCAGGATGGCGTCGGTGTCACGACCGAGGGGTGGGGAGGCGCTCTTCGCCTCGGGCGGGGTCTTACTCATCTTGTGGGGCGGGGAGACCATCGTCTGGGGGCCAGAGAGGTCATGCTCAAGGGCGACGACGTAGCCGTTCTCGATGATCTGGGGGTGGTGGTCGAGTTCCTCGGTGAAGTTCAGTTCACCGACGGGGACGCCAGCGGCCTCGAAGAGTCTGACCCAGTGGGCGGTGGGTTCAGCGGCGATCATCTTCTCGACGCGCGCGGTGAGGGCGTTGCCGGCGTCGATGGTCTCGGGGTCGCGAGGGTTGTAGTTCGGGTCGTGGTCGCGGCGGTCGTAGTCGATGCCGAGGACGTCGCGCATCTTCTGACGGAGCGAGGCGGAGAGGTTACCGACGGCGATCGCGCCGTCCTTCGTCAGGTAGTTGCGGTAGTAGATGTTGCCGAGCTGGGCCACCTGCAGGCGGGCCTGGCGGCGCTTCACGATCTCGGCGTACCCCTCACCTCGTTCACGCGCTGCCTTGAGGTCTTCCAGGAACGCGGTACGGACGAGGGTGTCCGCCGGCGGCAGGGACATGAAGGTGCCGCCGAGGAAGTTGAGGGCGTTGACGAGAAGCGAGGTCTCGACGAGTTGGCCCTCGCCGGTCTTCGCCTTGTGGTAGAGCGCGGCGCACGCGCCCCAGGCGATGGCGTAGCCGGTGGCGAAGTCGGCGGTCGCGGTGCCGCCGGGGAGGACGGGGTTGCCGTTCTCATCGAAGCGCCCGCCAGCGGCAGTGAAGCCGGAGACGCCCTGAGCGACGATGTCGTAGCCGGGTCGCATGGCCCACGGCCCTTTGCGGCCGAAGGCGGTGGAGTCGACGTAGACGAGGTCCGGCTTGATCGCGCGGAGGGTCTCGTAGTCGATCCCGAGGCGCGCGGGGACGTCCGGGCGGTAGTTGGAGACGACGACGTCCACGTCCTTCACGAGGCGGTGGACGATCGCGCGGGCCTCGGGGGTGCTGAGGTCGAGGGCGATCGACTTCTTGCCGCGGTTGAGTGCCTGGTAGGTCTTCGACTCCATGGGCATGAACATCTGGTAGACGCGCCACGGTTCGCCGGTGAGCGGTTCGACCTTGACGACGTCCGCGCCCATGTCGGCGAGGAGCATGCAGCCGAACGGGCCGGCGATGATCTGGGTGAACTCGAGAATGCGGACGCCATCGAGCGGTCCGGCCATGGTGAGTGCCCTCCCCTAGCGCGGGAACTCGTCCCCTCGACGGTGCTCCTCGGCGCTGGCGGACGGTATCACGGTGGTGATTCTGGGCGCGACGGCGCGGGCTCAGCGTGGGAGACTGCCCCGCGTGCGGGAAAGAGGGTGCAGGATGGGCAAGTTGGACGGCAAGGTGGCGCTGGTGACCGGCGCGAGCCGCGGGATCGGCCAGGGGATCGCCGAGTTGTTCGCGCGCGAGGGCGCCAGAGTCGTCTGCGCGGCGCGGACGCTGCATGAGGGCGACCACATGCTGGCGGGGAGCCTCGACCGGACGGTGAGCCGGATCCGCGAGTCCGGCGGGGACGCGATCGCGGTGACGGCGGATGTCTCAAGCGAGGACGACTGCAACCGGATCGTCCAGGAAGCGAAGGCGGCGTACGGGCCGGTGGACGTGCTCGTGAACAATGCGGCGCTGAACTACTACATCCCGATCGTCGACTACCCGGCGAGCCGGTGGATGCGCGCATTCGCGGTGAACCTGCACGGGCCGTTCATGCTGTCGAAGGCGGTGCTCCCGGACATGATCGCGAAGCGCAGTGGGTCGATCGTGAACATCTCGTCGGTCGGGGCGATCGGGCCGGGTC
>SCVR01000100.1 GCA_004296805.1 Dehalococcoidia bacterium | reverse complement strand
CATCACACTGAACCCGCACGAGAGTACCCCGGTCGAGACTCAAGAAGAATTGATCTTGCTCTGTGTACGGCGCCACTAATGGTGCCTTCGATTCAGGTGTGCCGTCAGCCCAACGGCGTGCGTCACGGATTTCACCGGACCACGTTTCCCCCATGTATTTTGAGGACATCTGCGTGAGATTGAATCCATACGACAGGAATGTCGCCCCCACCCCCTTGTGTCCGCGCAAGCGGCGACTTGGGCCGGATAAAAGGGCTGCCTTCAGGGAGTAGTTCGGGGCGAACGCGCGTGCACATGTGTCGGGTGTCATCCCGACCCCGTTATCGATCACTGTGAATGAATTCTTGACGAGATCGATCCGGATGAGTAGCCGTGGTTCGTAGGCGACGTCATCGCGCCATCGTGCATGAACAGCATCAACAGCGTTCTGTACAGCTTCGGCGAAGAGGTCGTAGTTTGAGTGGTAACTGCGAAGGATATTCCGGACAGTGAGTTGACCGCCGACCTTTCCAGCATCTGGGGCGTCCAGGGGATCAAAAGGCTCATAAGTCATAGGTGTACCCGTTCTGACGTTGCCCGATCTTGTGGAGTTGCGATCCGCATAGCGAACCCTCGAATGGATCGCCCGATGCCAAGACTAGGTGATGGTGCGAATCGAGTCCCGGAGCCGCTGGCACTCTCCTCATACCTCTCCGCCCTCGCACTTGGCGTAGCCGCAGGCCGGGCAGGTCGCGCAGCCTTCGAGGGTTTCGAGGGGTTGGGCGCAGTCGGGGCAGGCTTCGGAGGCGGCGTGGGCGAGGACCTGGACGGCGCGCGAGCCGTCGCGGTAGACCGTGACGCCCTTGCAGCCGAGGCGGTGGGCGAGGGTGTAGGTGGCGAGGATGTCGACGGGGGTCGCCTCGTTCGGAAGGTTCACGGTCTTCGAGACGGCGAGGTCGGTGTGCTGCTGGAAGGCGGCCTGCATGCGGACATGCCAGGAGGCCTCGATCTCGTGGGCGGTCGCGAAGCGGGCGCGGACGTCCTCGGGCACCTCGTCGCAGTCCGAGAGCAGGACGCCGTGGGCGAGGTCTTCGAGGAGGTCGGCTGAGGCGTAGCCGCCCGCCTCTGCCTCGGCACGGAACGCCTCGCTGACCTCGGGGAGCAGGGTGCCGTCGCCCATGCGGCGGACGTGGGCGAGCGAGAACAGCGGTTCGATGCCGGACGACGCGCCCGCGATGATCGCGATCGTGCCGGTGGGGGCGATGCAGGTACGCGTGGCGTTCCGGTAGCGCGGCCCGTTGGCATAGATCGAGGTCGCCCAGTTGGGGAACGGCCCGCGCTCCTCGCCGAGCGCGGCGCTCGCCTCGTCCGCCTCGCGGCCGATGAACGAGGCGATACGCCGGGCGAGGCCGAGCGCGCCCTCGGAGGCGTAGGGGAGCCGTGCGGCGATCAGCAGGTCCGCGAACCCCATGACGCCGAGGCCGATCTTGCGGTTGCCGCGCACGGCGGCGGTGATCTCCGGCACCGGGAACTCGTTGACCTCGACGACGCCGTCGAGGAAGCGGACGGCGAGGCGGACGGTCTCGGCGAGCGCGGCCCAGTCGAGGTCGCGGCGATCGGTGTCCCAGAAGGCGTGGAGGTTGAGCGAGCCGAGGGTGCAGGCCTCCCATGGCAGCAGAGGCACCTCGCCGCAGGGATTGGTCGCCTCGATGTCGCCGAGGGCAGGCGTCGGGTTTGTGCGGTTGATGGTGTCGAGGAAGATCAGGCCGGGGTCGCCGGTGCGCCAGGCCGACTGCGCGACCTCGTCGAGCAGCGCGCGCGCATCGATCTGGCCGCGGGGTGCGCCGTCGCGCGGGTCGCGGAGCGTGAACTGGCGGCCGGCCTCGGCGGCGGCCATGAACTCATCGGTGACGGCGATGGAGATGTTGAAGCGGGTGGCGGTGACGCCGTCGTCCTTGGCGTGGATGAACTCGCGGATGTCCGGGTGGTCGACGCGCAGGATCCCCATGTTCGCGCCGTCGCGCTTGCCGCCCTGCGTGACCAGCCTCGACACGTCGTCGTAGTGGACGAGGACGGAGACGGGGCCGCAGGCGGCGCCGTGCGTGGTGGCGATCGGCTCGCCGACGCCTCGGAGGCGGGAGAAGGAGAAGCCGGTGCCCCCGCCGTACTTCTGCACGAGCGCCGCCGCCGTCGCCGTCGCCATGATCGACTCGAGCGTGTCGTCGACGGGGAGGACGAAGCAGGCGGCGAGCGTGCCGCGTCCGGTGCCGGCGTTCATGAGGGTCGGGGAGTTGGGCAGGAAGCGCCGCGCCGCCATCGCGTCGTAGTAGCGCTGGGCCCAGGCGGCGCGGCCGGCCTCGGGCTCCGCTTCGGCGATGGCGGAGGCGACGCGCGCCAGCATCCCCTCGGGCGTCTCCATGACCTCGCCGCGCCGGTCACGCAGCAGATAGCGCTTGTCGAGGACGACGCGCGCGTTCTCGGTCAGCGCGACCGGGGATGTGCGGACCTCGGCTGCCACCATCGAGCGCTCCCCTCCCGAGCGGTGCAGTATAGAACATCGGTTCTACCGATGCGAGCGCGGGCGGTGCGTCCTCGATGGTACGTCGGGAAGGGGCGGCTATTCGTCCTTCACGACCCAGGTGCCCGCGAGGTGGTCGTGCCACGTCCGCTTCTCACGGTCCCAGATCGCCCAGAGGTATCCGAGGTACAGGATCTGATTCGAGAGGATCGCAGCCACGAGGAGTCGTCCTAGGCCTCGCCCGAGGCCCGGCGGGTCGCCGTTCCTGTCGACGATGCGTACGTGCGCTGCGCGTGCGCCGGGACTCGTCCCCCGAGCGTGAAACCGCCAGAGGAGCCCGAACCCGACGCCCGCCGCCGCGATCCCGGTGACGATGATGAGCGCTGCCGCACCGGTACTGACCTCGTCCGTGTCCGTCGGGATCATGGCGAACGCGACGGCGAACCCCACCACAGCGATGGGCACCGCGGCCAGGGTGACAACGAGGCCATCGAGGAGCAGCGCACCAAATCGTGGCCAGAACGCAGCGAGTTCCTTCCCCGCGTGGTAGCCGGCGCGCTCGACGTGGACGCCCTCGACGAGCGGTTTGCCGCAGGAGCCGCAGAAGGTGGCGCGGTCGGTGACCGGTTGGCCGCAGTGTGGGCAGAACATCGATGCCTGACCTTCCTCGACGCTCTCGTGCGCCGACGAACGCTCAAGGTGTGCCGCTACGGCTTCTCGCGCACGTCGACGACCCATGTGCCGGCCATGCGGTCGTGCCAGGTGCGCTTCTCCGGGTGCCAGGCAGCGGCGAGGAAGCCGAGGCCGAGCGCGAGGGCAGAAGGCCACGTGCCCGCGGTGCGGATCAGGCCTCGACGCCACCCGGGGCGGTTGCCATGTGCATCGACGATGCGCAGGCCGATGGCACGCATGGCGGGCGACCAGCCGATGCTGTTCCAGACGGCCTGGATGGCAATGCTGACGACGATGACGCCAGCCACCCACCAGAAGAACGGCCCGAGCACGTCCATGAGCTCGCCAAAGGTGGCGGGCTGCTGCTCGCGGAGACGCTCCTCGGCTTTCACGCTGTCGGCGGCGGTGCCTCGAACGATGAGCGGGCCGAGGACATTGGTGAGCGTCGACCAAATGAGGTTGTCCACGAGGTAGACGCCGGCGCGGAAGCCAAAGCCAGCGATCGGCTTCCCCGCAATGGCCCTTCGCCGGTAGACCTTCGAGCGGGCGCGGACGGCGGGGCGGCCGCAGGCGGTGCAGAAGCGCGCGCCTGCGGCGAGAGTGGCGTTACACCAGGAGCAGATGTCGAGGGTGGGACGGCCGCAGGCCGTGCAAAAGCGGTCCGCCTCGGTGATCGGGGCGCCGCAGCCGTCGCAGAAGCCGGCAGGTTGCGGGCGGTCTTCAAGCCACTCCTGCATGGTGCCCCTCGATGAGTACTCATACAGGACAGCAAGGGAAGGTGTCGACGACCGCGAGCGTGGAGTCGGTGGTACGACGAGGCCCGGCGTGAGCCGGGCCTTCGCGTGCGCGTTCGGGAGGGGTTAGCGGATCGAGGCCGGTGCGACGACGCGGTGGGCGTCCAGCGAGATCGGTTCGAGTTCGTCCTCGTCCAGCGGGGCGCGAGGGGCTTCGCCGCGGGCGATGGCGTCCAGGTCGTCCTCGAACAGGCGGGCCTGCTCGGGGTCGAGGCCGATCGGGGAGCGGGCGATGCGGTTGAGTTCCTCCAGCATCTCGTCCAGCGAGACGAACTGGTGGTAGACGGAGGCGAAACGGATGTAGGCGATCGGGTCGAGCCGCTTGAGGCGGGTGATCGCCATCTCGCCGATGACGCGACTGGGCACCTCTGGCCGGCTGCTGCCGGAGAGCCGCTGCTCGATGTCCTCGACGATCGCCTCGACGGCACCGGTGGGGAGCGGGCGCTTGCGTGCCGCGATGCGGAGGCCGGCAAGCAGTTTCTCGCGCGAGAACTCCTCGCGGCGGCCGTCCTTCTTGACGACCATCACGACGGCACGCTGCAGCTGTTCGTTCGTGCTGAACCGCTCGCCGCAGGACTCGCAACGGCGACGTCGACGGATGCCGGACTCGACGGCGCGCGAGTCGATGACCTTGGTCGAGGCATGGCCACAAAACGGGCACTTCATAGGTGTGTGCTCATGTTCCTCGGGGGAGAGGCGACTGAAGTGGGACGGGGAGGGAGCACCCCGGGTGTTGGACTATGCGCGCTGCGGGCCGCGGCCACAACGGGCAGAGGCCGTCCGCATCCACAGCGTTGCGCGGAAGTTGTCCCCACCTCTGTTGACTCCCGTTGATCGCGGGGCACAGTCCCGAGTCCCTCCGCGTCGCTCCACGTGAAACGTCGATCCGTCGCCTGGGGTGTGAAACGCCAACGAGCCCGGGGCTTCGCAGTTTCACTCAGGTCCTCGAAGGCTGGTCGGGCAACAGAGCGCCGAACGAGACTGCCCATGTCACCTCGACAGCACCGCAGAGTCCGGAGGAGCGGTTCGCTACGATTCGGTAGCATCACATGCGAGGAGGATCGATGAGCGAGAGTGACTCTGTTGCCCATGTGGCCGCTGCCCAGCGAACTGTCGCAGATCCCGCGAACCCGGGAGTGGTGCGAGAACAGGCCTTCGCGATGGAAGGACTTTGGGCGGGGATCGCACTGACCCAGCCAGGTATGGACTCTGGTTGGCATCACCACGGGGAGTACGAGAGTGTGGTCTTCGTACTGTCCGGAGCGCTGCGCATGGAGTCAGGCCCGGGGGGGCTGTCCATTGTCGATGCGAAAGCGGGTGACTTCCTCTATGTCCCCGCGGGGGCGATCCACCGAGAACAGAACACGGGTGATAGAGAGAGTGAGGTTGTCGTGATGCGAGCCGGCCACGGGTCGGCAACGGTCAACGTACATGGCCCCGCCTCGATACCCGACTGATCTCCACCGGGCCAGTCAGATGCTAGGCGTGGCAGGATCGACGGCCGGCCGGCTCCGCTGCGCAGAAGGGCGGCCTCGCGGCCGCCCTTCGCGTGTGCCGTGAGGCGCTGTCCTACCGGGTGGGGAAGGAGCGGCGCAGGAACGTCGGCAGGTCGGACTCGGTGAGCGCGTCCGTGGCTGTCGGGTCAGGGCGGATCTGGCCCAACTTGATCGGCTCGGGCTGCTCGTCCAGCAGGTGACGCAGCGGCATCTTCTTCACACCGGAGAACCCGGTGGCGATGACGGTGATGCGCACCTCGTCCTTGAGCGAGTCATCCAGGCTGGTGCCGAAGATGATCTCCGCCTCCGGGTCGACCACGCTGGCGATGACGCGTGCGGCGGCATCGAGTTCGCGCAGGCCGAGGTCGCGGGGGCCGGTGACGTTGAAGAGGACGCCTCGGGCGCCGGTGATGTCCACCTCCAGCAGGGGGCTGGAGATGGCCTGACGGGCCGCGTCCGTGGCACGGTTCTCGCCTCGGCCGGAGCCGATGGCCATAAGGGCCGGGCCGGCGTCCGTCATGATCTTGCGGACGTCCGCGAAGTCGAGGTTGACGAGGCCAGGCGTCGTAATCAGTTCACTGATGCCCTGGATGCCCTGACGCAGGACGTCGTCCGCCATCGCGAACGCCTCCGTGATGGAGATCTTGTCGTCGCCCATCTGGAGGAGGCGGTCGTTGTGGATGACGATGAGGGTGTCCACCTTGCCCTCAAGGTCACGGACACCCTCTTCGGCCTGCTGACGGCGCTTGGCGCCCTCGAAGGTGAAGGGCTTGGTGACGACGCCGATGGTGAGTGCGCCCATCTCCCGGGCGACCTCGGCCACGACAGGGGCGGCACCGGTGCCGGTCCCGCCGCCGAGGCAGGCGGTGACGAAGACCATCTCCGCGCCCGCGAGCGCCTCCGCGATGCCCTCCCGGGACTCCTCGGCGGAGCGCTGGCCACGCAGCGGGTCAGCGCCAGCGCCGAGGCCGCGGGTGAGGCGGTCCCCGATGCGCACGCGGACCTCTGCCTCGCAGTGCTCGAGGGCCTGCATGTCGGTGTTCATGGCGACGTACTGCACGCCCGGCAGCCGAGCGCTGATCATGCGATTGACGGCGTTGCTGCCGCCTCCGCCTACGCCCACCACCTTGATCGGGGGCAGGCCGTCCACGCTTTGCATGTTTCGCTCCTGACTGTTCGACTTCACGGCCTTGCCTCTTCCGCCCGACGGCGCGGAGGCCGCGGGGCTGGTTGACTCTGGAATGGACGCCTGCGTCTCGCGCGGGCGGGGGTGGGGATGCGGTCTCGGGGTGTGCTCGGCCTTCGGCCCTTCGGCAGAAGCCTCGGCTGCGGGCTGAGCCACGACGATCGGTGCGACGGGCACCGCAGGGGCTACCGCGACGGGCGGCACCGGCGGCGCTGCCGCGATGGGCGGTGGGGGCGCCTCGGTCGACTCGTCCACGATGGGCGTGACGGCGCGGGCGGAGGCCAGCGCATCGAACTCGGACTTGGTGTCAGGCCTCGGCGGCTCGACGGTGAGGTCGAGGTGGCGGGTGGGCTCAGGCGCCACGGGCGGCGGGGCGGCGGTGTAGGCAGGTGCGGCGACGCCGATGACCGGCGCCGGGGCATACGCCTCGGGCTGTCCGGGGCCATCGGTGGGCGCGTCCTGCGCTGCTCGCCGTGCGGCGGCCAGGTAGTCGAAGAGCGTGCCTGCCCCTACTGCCTGCGGTTCGTTGCTGTTCGACATTGCCATGCTCCTCGCTCCCCTATCGCAGTTGGTTACTGCGGCAGGATGAGACGCATCAGGTGCGCCAACCGCTTCATCACACCGCCCAGCGCCGGCACGGGTACCGACGACGAACGGAACATGATCTCTTGCTCTTTGAGGGCCCACTTCAGGAGCCCGACGCTGGTGGCGTATGCCGGGTCGTGCAGGATGTCGGACAGCCCGGCGAGGTGCCTCGGCCGGCCGATGCGAGCCGGCAGTCCGAGGACGTCGCTCGCGAGCATGTCGATGCCGGCCATGCCGGATGCGCCACCGGCCAGGACGACACCGGCGGAGAGCATCTCCGGGTCGGTGCCGCGCTTGATCTCGGCGAGGGCGAGCTCGAGGAGTTCCTCGGTGCGTGCCTGCAGGACCTGCGCCATGAAGCGACGCGAGGCGTACTTGTTGCCATCCGACCCGAAGGCCTCGAGTTCGACCTGCTCGTCCTCCTCGACGAACGAGGGGATGACGTGCCCGAACCGCTTCTTGGCCTGTTCAGCCGAGGGCTGCGGCACGCGGAGCGCCACGACGAGGTCGCGCGTCATGTGGACGCCGCCGATCGGGAGGACGGCGGTATGCGTCACGGCTCCGTCCACGAAGACGGCGATGTCCGTCGTGCCGCCACCAATGTCGATGAGCGCGACGCCCTGTCGCATCTCCTCGTCGCTGAGGACGGCCTCGGCGCTGGCGAGCGGTTCGAGGATGAGCGACTCGACGCGGACGCCGGCGCCCTCGACGCACTGGACGAGGTTGTTGAGCGCACCTGCGCTGGAGGTGACGACATGCGTCTCCACATCAAGGCGTGAGCCGTACATCCCGGTCGGGTCGATGACGTGATCCTGGCCGTCTACGACGTAGTAGCGCGGGACGACGTGTATCACCTCGCGGTTGTTGGGGACGTTGACGATGCGCGCGCTTTCGAGGGCACGTTGCACGTCGCCATCCCCGATGGGGCGGCGCGGGTCGGTGATCGCCACGATGCCTCGCGAGTTCATCGACGAGATGTGCGTCCTCGGTCGCGGCCTGGATGTTGTTG
>SCVR01000099.1 GCA_004296805.1 Dehalococcoidia bacterium | reverse complement strand
TTCCGATCTGAAGGAGAGACATCCTTCCTTCCACGCGATCTCGCCTTCGTTGGCGATGATGTGCGGATTGATGAACGCGCGCAGCTCGCCGCCCTCGGGCGAAGCGGTGTCGATGACGAAGACGCGGTAGGGGACGCCGACCTGGGGTGCCGCCAGCCCGACCCCTGGCTCGGAGTACATCGTCTCCGCCAGGTCGTCGATCAGCCGCCGGATCGCAGCATCCACCTTCTCCACGGGCCGCGCCTTGACGCGCAGCCGCTTGTCGGGAAACAGCAGCACCTTCCGTCGCGCCATCTCTCGCACCCCGAGGAGCGACGGCTCCGGGCCGCTCCTCCGCCCCCCTTGGCCACGGCCCACCATAGCGATCGGGCGCGCGTCACGCAACACCGCGGCCCGCCGGCGCGATGGAGGGTCCGGCCCACGAGGCCGAGGAGGGACGCCATGAACGACTCGACGATGGTTCCGATCGACGTGACCTCGACCGAACATGCGGAGCCGCTGCGCAACACCATCCGCCGGCAGGGCGAGATGATCCGCAACCCGGACGGGTATCCCGAACGGCTCGTCTTCCGCGCGCTGGCCTACGTCTACGCGGCGTACGCGCTCGGCAGCCGGACGGCCACCGAGGAGCTGGACGCGCATCTGCGGCGCTACCGCGGACGCGGGCGGCCGTCGCCGGCCGTCGCGATGGGAATGGCCCGCGGGTTCCTGCGCCTGGCCGAGGAACGGGCCTAGCGCCAATGCCGCTCACTTTGGCCCCCCGGTGTTGGTGGTCGTCTGGTCGGGCCGTCGTTTCTTGGCGTAGTTGCTCATCTTGATCTTGACCGCGCGCGGGTACGACCGTTCGGTGCGGCGCGGGGGCAGGATGAAGCGCTGCAGCGAAGCGCGCAGCTCGCTGAGATGGCGCGGAATCGCGCCAGGCGAAGCGATGGCGCACCACGACCACTCGTCGCAGATGAGGCGCAAGGCGACGACGAAGCTGATGCGCGTGGGTTCGACGTGGGCTTCGTCGGCTACGCCCTCCATTTCCAGGCGCACCAGGTTGTAGGCGATCAGCACGCCCCAGATCTCCTGGCGGATGGCGACCGGGCTCCGGCTGCGCAGCGTTTCCTCGCGCTCGAGCATCTCGGTCTTGATCTCGTCGTACCCGAGCTCAAGCTCCCAGCGCTCGTGGTAGAGCTCCACGATCTCGCTGGCCGGATAGGCCACGGGGTCGAGCAAGGAGGTGAGCAGGACTTGGGGACGATAGCCCTTGCGCTGGTAACGGATGGCGCGTGCGATCCACGTCTTGGGCAACGCCGGATCGTGCTTCCGGGCCTGCGAGGAGACCTTCATCTCCACAAGTTCGTCGTGTCGGCCAAGACGCTCGACCGTTCGCCAGCGGAGGTTCTTCTTGCCCCTCGTGAGCCAGTGGCGGTTGGCTCCATCTCGGTGCAGCGGGACGAGGACGCCGGCGGCGAGGAAGCCACGGTCGACGATGGTCAGCGAGTTGTCCGGGACCCCCGACCACAGATCCGTGGCATAGGCGTGCTCGCTTTTCGCATACGCGCCGAAGCGGACGGTCGCGAGCAGATGCGAGCGCAGCACCATCAGCGCGACCAGGCGCACCAGGGGATATCCGCTGTTGCCCCGGTGTCCGCCGCTGGCCACGCCGAACTCCGTGCGGTTCTCTTCGGAGTCCGGCACCCGCAACGTCGTCCCGTCCACGCCGTACAGCGCCAACCCACGCCAGCGATGCCGGTCCGCGCTGTCGTACGCCCATGCCTGCGCCGTGCGTCCGAACAGCCACTCCAGCGGTTCCTCGCCCAGGCGCACGCGCGCCTGCGTGATCGCGCTGGACGATGCCGTTGGCCCGCGCCGGCCCGGCAACGCCAAGTCCAGCTTGTCCGCCACCTCCGTGATCGGCCGGTTGCGGAACAGCGCCATTGCGATCACCAGCCAAGCCACGCGCGGGGCGGGAAGACGGCGGTGACGAATCGTCGCTGTCCCCGTCGCCCTGAGTGCTTCCTCCACCCAGGCGGGATCGATGTGCTGTCGGAACTGCTCCGCCACCCCGGGGTTGGCGGATGCTGCCACGCTCGTCAGGGACTCGCTCAGCCGCATCGGGACCCTCCCTCCGGGGTCCCAGATGATGTCTCCACAACTCGCCCAGGCAAGAAACTGGCAAGCCCTCCCCCCGACGACTCACGACGCCACCGCGCCCGCGGGCTGAAGCCCGCGGTTCAGATCCCGAAATCCGGCAGCCGCACGACCCGCTGATCCGAAATGATCTCGCGAACTACGCTCGCAAAGTGAGCGGCATTGCGGCTAGGAGCGCTTCTCGCGGCCCTTGCGCAGTCCGAGCCCGACGGCGACGACGATGTGCGGAGCGACGCTCTTGATCCACTCCACATCGACCCTCCGCGCATCGACGTGCACGCGGCGCAACGGATCGAACCGCTCGGCCGGCGTGTTCGTCCGCGCCTGGATCGCCTCGAGCAGCCCGCCGTTGCGGGCCGTGCCGCCGGAGACGAAGATGCGCTCGACCTGCTTGACGTCGGCGGTCTTGAGGTAGAAGTCCAGCGAGCGCTGGATCTCGCCGGCGAGGGAGTCGAGCGACTGGCGGATGACGGCGACGGCCTCGGCGGGTACCACGTCCGTCCCGCCCGGGGCCTCCGCGCCCACCTTGTAGGTCTCGGCGGTGGGAAAATCGACCTGCATCCGGCGCTGGATCTCCTCGGTGATGAACTGGCTGCCGTGCGAGATGTCGCGGGTGAACATCGTCACGCCGCGAGCGACGATGTTGATCGTGGTCAGCGTGGCCCCGACGTCGACGAGCGCCACGGTGCCCTCGCCCGTGCCGTAGTTCGCCTCGAACGCGTTCTGGATGGCGAAGGCGCAGATGTCGACCACGACGGCCTTGAGCCCCACCTCGTCGACCAGGCTCACGTACTGCGCGACGTCCTCCTTCTTCGCGGCGACGAGCAGGATGTCCATCTGGCCCTGGTCGGGCCGCACCTGCAGCACCTGGTGATCGACGTCGACGTCGTGGATGTTGAACGGGATGTGCTGCTCCGCCTCCCACGGGATCTGCTCGGCCAGCTCGTCCCGGTTCATCATCGGCAGGGTGATCTTCTTGATGATCACCGAGGCGCCGGAGACCGCGATGGCGACCTCCTTCTGGCGGATCTGCGCCTTGGCGAACAGGGCCTGGACCGTGTCGCGGACCGCCTGCGGATTCATCACGTGACGATCGACGATCGTCTGCGGCGGCAGCGGCTCGAAGCCGAAGCGGTGCAGCTCGTAGCCGGTCTTGTGCGTCTTGAGCTGGACCGCCTTGACCGAGCT